>JAXIOF010000001.1 GCA_034190545.1 Candidatus Afararchaeum irisae
CACCGACGATTGGTTCGAAAAAATATTAAGTACTGACTTCTACACATGAGCGAATCTAATTTTTCTTTCTCACACTCTTCTTTATTCTACTCGGTTCGTACCCATTCGCACTCGGTTCCACACTCTTCCTTGAGGGGACTCTCACCGAGAACCTGCTGTCTCTTCGAGCCGGTTCTGAAGACTGTGACCCCCTTCACTCCGAGTTCGCGCGCCTTGACGAATATTTCCTTTACGTCCCTGACAGTCGCCGACTCGGGGAGATTCACCGTCTTGCTCACTGCGTTGTCGACGTTCTCCTGAAAAGCCGCCTGGATCTCGATGTGTCTCTCTGGGGGTACGTCGTGTGCCGTCTCGAAGAGTCTCTTGACATCGTCGGGTATCTCTTCTATGTCTTGTATAGTCGCTCGTCCCTCAACCTTCTCTATCAGATCTTCAGAGTAGAAACCGCGTCTCTTCGCGGTCTCGATGAACCTGTCGTTAACCACTTCGAGACCTCCCATGACGTTTTTCTCATACGCGACGTTGTATATCGGCTCTATGCTCGCCGAAGATCCCGCTATTAGGGATATACTTCCCGTGGGGGCTATAGTCGTAGTCGTGAGGTTCCTTACCTCGGTCTCGATCGTGGACTCCTCCCAGTTGGGAAAGACACCTCTCTCATCTGCAAGGTTCTCGGAGGCGTCCCATGCCTTCTCGCTCACGAACTCCATGAGTCTCCTCCCGAACTCGACGGCTTCGTCGGAGTCATAGGATATCCCGAGGTCGACGAGAGCGTCGTGGAACCCCATCACACCGAGACCCAGTCTCCTGTTTCTCTCGACGGCGTCGCGTATTTCTTCGACGGGGAACTCCGACATCTCTATACAGTCGTCAAGAAACCTCACTCCGAGACGTACAGTCTCTTCGAGATTTTCCCAGTCAATCCCGTCGCCGTCCGTCATATGTGAGAGGTTTACCGATCCGAGGACACACGCCTCGTACGGAAGCTCGGGAACCTCGCCGCACGGGTTGGTCGCCTTTATCTCTCCTATCTCACGTATCGGGTTGTCGTCGTTTACCGTGTCGAGGAAGAGAACTCCGGGATCGCCCGTCTCCCACGCCACTTCGGCTATCAGATCGAGTATATCCTCGGGGTCTTCAGAATCTACCTTTTCGCCGTTGCGCGGATTTATGAGGGGGTACTCGTCGCCCTCTTGGTAGGCTTCCCAGAAATCCTCGTCGGTCGCAACTGAGATGTTGAAATTCCTGAGAGACTCGGGGTCTCTCTTCTCAGATATGAAGCTCCGTATGTCGGGGTGATCGTAGTCGAGAACTCCCATGTTAGCGCCTCTCCGTCGTCCGCCCTGCTTGATCTGTTCGGTCGCGGCATCGAATATCTTCATGAAGCTCACAGGACCGCTTGCGACTCCTCCCGTCTTCTTGACGACATCACCCTCGGGACGTATCTCTGAGAAAGAGAAACCCGTTCCTCCGCCGCTCTGGTGGACGAGAGCGGTCTGTTTGACGGCTTCGAATATCGACTCGATCGAGTCCTCGACGGGGAGAACGAAACACGCCGCTAACTGCTGGAGTTGGGTTCCGGCGTTCATCAGAGTCGGCGAATTAGGGAGAAAGTCGAGACTTGATATCGCCTCGTAGAACTCTTCCTTGACCTTCTCTCTATCTCGCCCGCCGTACTTCTTCTCCGCCTTCGAGACATTAGATGCGACGCGTCCGAACATCTCGTCGGGAGTCTCGACTACCTCCCCTTTCTCGTCCTGTCTCAGATACCTCTTCCTCAGAACAGTCTCGGCGACTTCGTCGAGTTCGGACTCGGGCTCCGCCATAGCCGTCGTATAAAAGACGCCCACGTATAACTCTACCGCGCCTCTCCCTCTAACCGTTCACTGCTTGACCGAGCTTTTCCTGTAGAACGTCCGAGACTAGCTCTCCGTCCGCCTTACCTCTCATCTCTTCCATTACGACACCCATCAGGGCACCGAATGCACCCATGCCCTGTTCGTCTATGAGACCCTGTTTCTCGTCTATGACGTCCTCTACGACCTCTTCGACCTCGCCACGTCCCGCGCTTCTCAGACCGAGTTCGTCGACGAGCGTGTCTGTCCCTTTCTCGGTCTCAGCGAGTCCCGTCAGAAGCTCGGGGACCCCCTCCTTAGCTATCTCGTCTTCGACGACGAGCTCGAAGACAGAGAGTATCTCGTCGTCGGTGATCTCCTCGACGGGGACGCCTTCTCTCCTGAGTTCGACGAGGTCGCTTTCGAGCGTCTGTGCCACGAGGGACGGGTCGGCTCCCATCTCGACCCCCTTCTCGAAGAGAGGCATGTTACGTCCGAATGCGACCTGCTCGGCGAGGTTCGAGTCGAGACCGTACTCCTCCTCGTACCTCTCGGCTCTCTGGGTCAGAAGCTCGGGCTCCTCGACCTCGACGTCGCCGAGGTCGACCGAAAAGACGTCGGTTTCGGGGTACATCCTCGCCGCTCCCGGGAGAGGACGCAGGTAGCTCGAAGTTCCGTCCTGGTTGGCATCGCGCGTCTCCTCGGGGACTCCCTCAAGCGCCTCCTCCGCACGTTCCTTCGCCGCCTCTATCGCTCTCTCGGCGACCTCGGGCGAGTTGGCGACTATCGCGACTGCGTCGTCTTCGCCTGCTTCGACTTCGTCCCTCAGCCTCCCGATCTCGTCCTCGGTGATCCCGTACCCGGGAAGCTCGTCGGTGTGGAATATGCCTCCCGCTCCTCTCTTCTTCGCTCTGTCACTCATCTCGGTTCCGAGTCTCCTGTCGTCCTGTATCTCTCTTCCCACGACGCCGTCGAATCCTCTCAGGACGACTCCCATGACACGTCCGCCCGAGTCGAGCGCGCTTCTCAGGACTCCCGACTCTGTACCGTCGAAGACGTCTGTGACGTCGTATATATCTCCGACTTCTGCCTCGTTTTCGACGAGTTTGTCACGTATTTCGAGGAGGCTCTTCTGTCTCCTCGCCTCTTTCTCGACTATCTCGCCTATCATGTCGAGTTCCTGGACGCCCTTTATCTCGATACGCGCGCCCTCGTCTATCGATATGTTGATATCCTGACGTACAGTCCCGAGTCCTCTCTTGACCTTACCCGTTGACCTCAGAAGCATGCCTATCCTCTCTGCCGCTTCCTGTGCCTGCTGAGGCGTCCGTATGTCGGGCTCGGTTCCTATCTCGACGAGCGGAATCCCAAGTCTGTCGAGTGAGAAGACGACCTCGCCGTCGGTCTCCTCTACTCTCTGTGCCGACTCCTCTTCGAGACACAGGTCGGCGACACGCACATCTCCCTCCGAGGTCTCGATCTCGCCGCCGTGTGCGACCATAGACGACCTCTGGAATCCGGTCGTGTTAGAGCCGTCTATGACTATCTTTCTCATGACGTGTGCCTGATCGATCCTTCTCATCCCCATGAGTTCGGCTATCTCAAGAGCGGTTTCGAGAGCCTCGTCGTCGATCTCCTTCGGGGGCTCGTCGTCCTCCTCTACGAGACACGTCGTGTCGTAAGCCTTGTACCGGAAGACGCGGTCGAGTATGCTCTCTTCGAGCGCTGCCTCGTCGATCTCTCCGAGTTCGCTCCTCGCGGGATGGAGGTAACGTTCGAACTCCCTCTCGGCTTCGTCGACCTCTCTCAGACTCGTGGGACAGTTACAGAAGAGCTTCGTCTCGGTGTCGAGCTGCTGGTGTATCTCTAGCCCCGCCTTGAGACCGAGGTCGGAGTAGTCGAGATCCGCGTTCGTGCTCATACAGTTTGGTCGAACGCAGGGAGTTTAAGAGTAACGTAAACCGGGCTTAAGAGTCGGCGTATCTCTCGAAGACGTACTCTTCGGGTTTTCCTCTCAGGACGTATACTCCGTACCCCGTGTCTTCGAGAACCTCGGCGACCTCTCTCTGGCGTTTCGACATACGGCTGTCGCCGTACTTGACCTCGACGAAACACGGCTCCTCGGGTCTCCAGTCAGACTCCTCGGTCTCCTCGTCCCAGTCGTCGATCCTTGACTGAGAACCCTCGACGTAAAAATCAGGGATGCCGCTCACGTCTCCGAAGACGTGTTCGAGCCTGCGTCTCACGTCTCCGAGTCGTGCTTCTCTCAGAGCCTCACGTCCACGGAGACAGTCGACTCTCCTCTCGGCGCACAGATCCGAGAAGAACTCCTCGAATCCGCGTCCCTTCTTCTGGTTCTCGACTGATAATCTTGTCCTATCGGCGAGTGAGTCGCGGTACTTCTCACGGACGTGTCTCCAGACATCGGCTTCGAGTCCGCGTGTTACTCGGTGTCGGTGTAGAACCGGGTATCTCTCGCTGAGAAGAGCTTCGACGTCTTCCCGTCTCTCGATCTCTGTCAGATCAGCGTCCACGAAGATGTCTTCGAGTAGGTCATCCCTGATCCTCTCGCGAGTCTCCTCGGAGACGAATGAGCCGAAGTCGACGACCGACGACGGAGTGGCGAACCTGCGTATCTCCCAGACCTCAGACCCCGACGCTCGTACGACTTCGCGGAGGTAGTAATCTGAGAGAACCTCGTCATCCTCGAAGGCTTCGACGACGCTGAAATCGCTCGTATCGGTGACATACTCATCCACTGCTGTCCCGAGTATCTCCGAGGTCATCGACTCGACATCCTCGGCTGTCGTGCCTCCCACGACTATCCTCCCGTCGTCGAGGCTCAGACACGCGATGTGACCCACTCTGCCGACCTCGTCTACGTAACAGCCGAAGCAGTAGGTCTCGGCGTCGTCTCTCGAAGGCGTTAATCCGTTCTCGACGAAGAGGTCGGTCTCCAGAGAGCCCGTCTCGCCACAGACACGGCACCGTGATCTCGACCAGCCGAAGTAAGCCATTGTATTATGATAGACCTCTCGTTACCATTCTCACTCCTATGAACAGTAGAAGGACTCCGAATCCTCTCTTCAGGCTCTCGTCTGGGACGTACGCCGAGACGTGGGGTCCGACGCCCGCTCCCACGGTTATGCCGGCTATCAGGGGAAGCGCGAGTTCGGGTATGAGGTTGCCCTGACCGTACTGTTTGTACGACGCCACGACCGCACTCGGGAACATGGCGAAGAGCGATGTCGCTACTGCGCGCGTGATTGTGAGTCCTAGTAGCATCGTGAGTACGGGAACCATGAGGGAGCCGCCGCCGATACCGAAGAGACCCGACGAGAAGCCGACGACCCCTCCGAAGACAAAGACAAGTATACTACCATACCGTCCCTCAACGTCGACGGTCGCTGAGACGTCGGAGTCGAGTGCCATCTTGATCCCGGGGTAGAACATGAAGACGCCGAACGACGTCGCTAAGACCGACTCGGGGAGTACGTCGCTCGCAACTGCGCCCGCATAGCCGCCGACGACTGTCATCGGAGCGATCAGGAGACCGAGACGTAGGTCGACCGCGCCGTTTCTGAGGTAGCCGACGCTCGAAGAAAGCGACGTGAAGGCGACCGCCGATATGCTCGTCCCGACCGCGAACTTCGTCTCCGAGACGAAGCCCCCGAGTACGAGAAGGGGCACCATCAGACCCCCTCCTCCAATTCCGAGAAGGCTCGAAAATACGCCTATGAAGAAAGCCGCGACGAAGAGCGAGACTGTTTCGGCGAAGACGACCATGCTGTCTAATTGTAATTGCGTTGGAGTAAAGTCAGTCTTTTCGGAAGTAGACGTATGGAGATCACTAATCTCACACGAGACTCAGAAGCCTTCACCTCGAACGTCTTCTTAGTCGAGGGCGACACGAACGTCTTGGTCGATGTCGGTACCGTCCCCGGTATAATAGACGAAGTACGTGAAGCCGGGGGTATCGACGCAGTAGTTCTGACCCACTCACACCGCGACCACGTCGAACTCCTCCCGCGCGTCAAGCAAGAGTTCGATGTCGATGTCTGGGGCTACGACGGTTCGTTCGAGGCAACTGACCACGAGATCGACGACGGCGACACCGTCGAGATAGGCGACGAGACCTTCGAGGTTCTCTTCACTCCGGGTCACAAGACCGACCACGTCTGTCTCGTAGGTGAGACTGTCGTCTTCGCGGGCGACCTGATCTTCGACGGCGGCGCGTTCGGCAGGACGGACTTAGAGGAGGGGAACCGTGAGGCACTCATCGAGAGCATACAGAGGCTTCTTGAAGTGGTGGAGGACAAAGATGTGGAAGTCATCTACACGGGGCACGGCTCGGCGATACGCGGCGACGTCGAGGGCGCGGTACGTATGTCTCTCGAAAACGCGCGTCAGCTTTAGTCTAACCGCCGCTCGCAGCAGGAATTATACGTATCTCGTCGTCTTCTTCTAGGCTTGTCTCGATCCCCGCGAGGTTCCTTATGTCCTCGCCGTTGACATAGACGTTTATGTACTCCTTGACGTCGCCGTCGTCCATGACCTTCTCCTCTATCTCGGGACCGTGTTCCTCGGTATAGGCGTCTATCGCTTCCTCGACTGTGTCACCCTCTACCTCTACCTTCTTCGATCCCTCGTTCGTGAGAACCGCTGGAATGTTTATTACTGGCATTGTCTTAATTAGGGAAGTTTTGTGTCAAAAGCTAATCGGTACTCGTCTCCCGGCTGTCACCGTCGACCTCTATCTCCTCTCTCTCGAACTCGTCTCCCGTCCAGATCCAGGAGCCTACCTTGGGTTCGTCGTCACCGAGTGAGACTATGACATACGAGTGTCCCGTCCACGTAGCCCTATCGGCGTCAGTCTCACTCGTCCTGAATGGACCCTCGGGATGTGAGTGGTAGAATCCGACTACGTCGAGACCCTCGTCCTCTATAGCCTCGACTATCTCGAACTGTTCCTGGGGATCTATGAGGTAGTTCGTCTCGGGAGTCTCGCTGACGTTCTCGCAGTCGTAGATCTTCTCGACTGTCGCCTCTTTTTCACCCCTCTCACCCGCGAGCACGCCACAGATCTCGTAGGGCTTGCCATCCTTCGCGTGGTCTATTATCTCGTCGTAGTCGTCGACGTCGAACTCTATCATCACTCCGTGGTACGTCGCCTCGCGCCTAATATATTCCGGCACGTCTCCCGGTGTCCCATCAGTTTTAAGTCTACGAATTACTATCGGTTATATAATGGATCTTCCGACGCCCGAGAGACTCCGGGAAACGAGAAAGAGCCTCGGACTCACACAGGACGAACTCGCCGAGATGGCTGACGTCTCACAGCCTCTCATCGCACGTATCGAGAACGACGATGTCGACCCGCGTTTCTCGACCCTGAGACGTATAATCGATGTCCTCGAATCCGTCGAGGAGGAACAGAACGTCAAGGGAGAGTCGGTCACGGCTGAGGATCTGATGACGACTGGTATAATCAGTGTCTCGCCCGACGACACAGTCAAGGAGGTCGTCGACACCTTACAGGAGACGGGCTACTCACAGCTACCCGTCATAGAGGACGACGTCCCCGTCGGATCGGTAACCGACGCCCTGATAGCCCACGCTAGGTCGGAGATAGACGACCTCCCAGACGCAGAGGTCTCTGAGGTGATGGACGAGTCTTTCCCGACCGTCTCACCCAACGTCGATGTTGACACACTCTCGTCTTTCCTCGACGGAGCGAGCGCAGTACTCGTCACCACTGAGGGCTGTGTCGAGGGAATAGTCACCGACGCCGACATAGCCGCTTACTTCGGACGTTCCGAGTCTGAGGACGAAGACGAGCACGGTGGAGACGGCGATGACAGGGACGACGAGTAGGAGCCTCGTAGTAGTCTTAGCCCTCGCGCTCACGGTCGCCGGAGCCGGCTGTCTCTCGTCACCGGAGCCGTCTCCCGAGGAGACTGATACCGACGCTGACGCCGCCGACGCCGACGGAACTGCGAACTTCACAAATACGACGGATGGAGCCGAAGCCACTGCAGTCTTCACCCACGAAGGCGAGACCGTAGCCAGGCTCAGTCTCGAAGTCGCCGAGACTCCCGAGGAGAGAAGTAGGGGTCTGATGTACCGCGAGAGCCTCGAAGACCGAGGAGGGATGGTCTTCGTCTACGCCGAAGAGGAGAGACGTTCCTTCTGGATGAAGAACACCTACATACCTCTCGACATGGTCTTCGTCGGCGAGGACGGCAGGGTCAACGCCGTGAGGCACGCGTCTCCTCAGCCCAACGCTTCTGTCTCCGAACTCCGGAGGTACACGGGCGACGCCAAGTACGTCATAGAGACCAACAGGGGGTTTGCCAACGAGACGGGAGTCGGTGAGGGCACACGTGTCGAGATAGATCTCAGTCCAGAAGACGGCTGAGGACGCGTGTCGCCGTCACTACCTCGTCGGTCTCGACGTACTCGCGTTCGGAGTGAGCGACTGCGACCTCGTTCCCATCTTCGTCTGTCTCGGATATCGAGCCGGGACCGAAGACTGCGACGGGCATCTCCTTAGCGAGGTACGACGCCTCTGTCGCGGCGTCGAAGGGTCTCAGACGTGACTCGCCGGTGACCTCCTCGACTGCGTCGACGAGACGCTCCACGTCGTCTTCGTCGGTACGGAAGGCATCGAGGAAAGGTGTCGGACGCTCGGAGAACCTCACCTCGTAGTCGCAGTCTATACCTTCCATCTCCCTCTCGACCTCTTCGAGGAACTCGTCCTGTGTCTCGGGGGGAACGCTTCTCCTGTCTATGAAGAGGCTCGCGTTCTCGGGAACCTGGTTCTTTGCCTCGCCGCCGTCTATCTGTGTCACTGTCAGACTACTCTCTCCGAGGAGGTCGTCGTACTTCTGTTGTGTGGCTTCGAGCCTCCTCACCGCCTCCGCAACACACGAGACGGCGTTCAGACCGCTCTCCGGCGCGGCGGCGTGTGCAGCCTCTCCGAAGAAGTCAGCTATCACCTCGTAACGTCCTCTCGCGGCTGTGCAGACGTCGAGGTCGGTAGGCTCTCCGACTACACACAGGTCGGCGTCGAGGCTCACGTCTTCGAGGTAGTCGTAGAGACCTACTGAGTCGGTCTCCTCGTCGGGTGAGACTACGAGAGTCACACGTCCGTCCTCGGGATCGGCGCGCGAGAACGCCGACACCATCGCCGCGAGGCTCGCCTTCGCGTCACACGATCCTCTTCCCCTCACGACACCCGAGTCGGCGTCGTATCCGTACTCGATGTGGGGCGGTACCGTGTCCATATGTGTGTTGAGTACGGTGTGGAAGCCGCCGCTGTCTCCCTTCTCGGCGACTACACAGCCCGAACTGTGGAGCTTCGCGCCGTCGATGGATTCGAGTAGATACTCACGTATCTCGTCGACCGAGTCGTGGCTCTGTATCTGAACCATCTCTCTCAGGAGATCTACCGGACTCTGGGGATCTGTCTTCATATCTTATCTCCGAAGACGAGACCTCGACGTAAGTCTCTTTAGAGATCTGGCTGACCCGAGGCTTGATTAAACCCGGTATCAACTACTCAGACAATGGCTGTCGAGTCGGCACCTGCGACCGATCTGGCTACGATAATAGTAACAGCCACAGCCGTCGGCTTCGTCGCGCGACGGACGGGACAGCCTACGATAATCGCTTACATACTCACTGGACTTCTTCTCGGACCGCCCGTTCTCGGAGCCGTGACCCCGAGCGAACTCACGGAGTTAATGTCGGAGCTCGGACTTGCCTTCCTCCTGTTTTTACTCGGGATCAAGATGAGGATCGAAGACATCAGACACGTACTCTCTCCTGTAGTTAGGGTCTCTGTCCCACAGATGATACTCGTCGCAGCCGCGGGAGCCGTCACAGCAGTCGGTCTCGGCTTCGGTCTCATAGAGTCGGCTCTGATCGGCGCGGCTGTGACCTATAGCTCGACGGCGGTCGTCATCAAGATGCTCACAGACAACGACGAAGCCACGACGCTCCCCGGTAGGATCGACATAAGCGTACTTCTGGTACAGGACATCGCCGTGGTGGTTCTCCTCGCTCTTCTCTCGACCGGTGGAAGCCGCGGAGTCACCGATACGGCTCTCACACTCGTCACCGTACTCATCCTCATATCCCTCATAGGC
Source organism: Candidatus Afararchaeum irisae (assembly GCA_034190545.1). Lineage (NCBI taxonomy): Archaea > Methanobacteriati > Methanobacteriota > Halobacteria > Halorutilales > Halorutilaceae > Afararchaeum (SeqCode) > Afararchaeum irisae (SeqCode). The sequence continues at coordinate 9,986 of JAXIOF010000001.1, forward strand.
GTCGCCTCGATGGCTTCCTCGCGTTACCTCCTTCCGGGGGTCTTCCGACGTGTCGCCGACGACAAGGAGGTCTTCCTCGTAGTCTCGATAGGATGGGCTTTCCTCTTCATACTCGTGTCTCTCCGGCTCGGTCTCTCGGTCGAGATAGGCGCGTTTCTCGCGGGAGTCTCTATCGCACAGCTTCCTTACAGCACCGAGCTACAGGATCGGATAACTCCTCTCACCGACCTCTTCATACTCGTCTTCTTCGCGTCGGTCGGTCTCGGACTCGAAGCCTCGGAACTGACTGCGTATCTCGGGGAGGCAGCCGTCGCCTCAGCCGTACTCATACTCGTCAAGTTCGTGGTCTTCTTCGTACTTATCGCCTCACACGACTTCAGCCTCGAAACGACCTTCCTAGGAACCATACATATGGTACAGGTCAGCGAGTTCGCACTCGTCTTCGGCGCCGTCGCAGTCTCCGAGGGTCTGATCGACGAGGGGGTTCTCGGCTTCCTGAGTCTCGTCGACGTCTTTACGATGGTCTTCTCCGTCTACGCTATTAAGTACAGCCACGGTATCTACGACGTAGTCTCACCGTGGCTCTCGAAGATCCGCGACTGGGACGGCAGGGAGGAGGTCTCCACCGAACATGAGGCACACGCCGTCGCAGTGGGTTTTGACAGACTTACTGAGGACGTACTACCCATACTCCAGGACAGTTACGGAGACGTCGTCGTCATAGACCGGAAGACGAGCCACATACAACAGCTAAGAGCTGAGGGGAAGTACGACTACGTCTTCGGCGACTTCCGACATGCCAAGGTACGCAAGGAGGCGAATCTCAAGAAAGCCTCCTTCGTCCTGAGTTCGAGCGTCGAGACCGACGTCAACCGAGCCATAGTCGAGGAGGTTTCCGACGACACGACTGTCTTTGTAGAAGCCGAGCGCACAGAAGACGCCGTCGAGCTCTACGACGCCGGCGTCGACTACGTCATAATGAGCACACATCTTGCGGCGGAGAAGGTCTCGGAATACTTAGAGGAGTACTTTGAGTCACGCGACGCCTTCTTCGACGCCACACGGAGCGATATAGACCGTATAAGGCGCGGATCAGTTGGCTCCGAAAGACGTGGAGGTGGTGACTCTGGCTGAGTCGGAGATACTCACGGCTCTCGCGGTTGTCTTCATAGGAGCGGGGGCGACACTCCTCGTCGTGAGCCGTCTCTCGGTGTCGAGTCTCCCGTTCTACATACTCGTCGGAATGGCTGTGAGTCCCTTCGTCGACTACACGACAGTCCTCGACCTCGCACGCTGGGGGATAGCGTTTCTCGTCTTCGTCCTCGCAACACGTATAGAGTTCGAGGCTGTCTCGTCTGTCTTCCGTGACATAGAGCTCGCGACGCTGGCACAGATAACCGTCGTGGGTCCTCTCGGCTTTGGGGTCGGATACCTCTTCGGTCTCGATCCACTCTCCTCTGTCTACTTCGCGGTCGCTGGAACACTCAGCTCTACTCTCGTGGGTAGTAAGTACTTCGAGACTGCGGGAGGATACAGACTCATACACGACAGGCTCTCGTCGTCGATACATCTCTTCGACGACCTCGTGGCTGTCGGCGTCCTTCTCGTCCTCTCAGCCGAGACTTACAGTACCGACGCTGTCGCAGCCAACATAGGCTACGGTGCTGTGATCCTCCTCGCCGCGCTCTTCGTCTACAGATACGTCTTCGGTCTTCTGGTACGTCTCGCTGACGGCTCCGACGAGCTAGTTCTTATGGGAGCCCTCTCGGTACTGTTTGTCTTTCTCACCGCCGCCGAGTTAGCGGGTGTCTCCGCCGTAGTCGGCGCATTCGCGGGAGGGATAGCCGTCAGACGTGACTCGACCGACGCGATCGAAGTCTTCAACGGAATCCAGTCGATCAGAGACTTCTTCGTCACCGTTTTTTTCGTGACTCTCGGAGCCCTAGTCGAGGTTCCCACCCTCGACGTGGTGCTTTTAGCCGCCTCACTCGTCGTCTTAGTCCTGTTCGTAAACCCCGCTATCACCGTCCTCTCGCTCGTCTATGAGGGCTATGACACACGAACCGCACATCTCGTGGGTACAAGTACTGACCAGGTCAGCGAGATGTCTCTCATAATTGCTATAGAGGGATTCCTGGTAGGAAACCTCGGAACAGAGATCTTCGACTCGATCATAGTAGCCGCGGCTGCGACTATGGCTCTCACCACAGTTGTTCGTAGCTACGGGGGGCTCCTATACGACGGGGTCTTAGGCAGCCTCATATCCGTGAGACAGACCGAGAAGATCGACCGGAGGAGCCACGTCGAGGACGTCTCAAACCACGTCGTAGTCGTGGGATACGGACGTCAGGGCAGACATATAACTGACGTCTGTGAGAGACACGACCGTGACTACGTCGTGATAGAGAACGATCCCCTACTCTGGGACGACATACGTCTGACCTCCGGAAGCTACGTCTTCGGCGACGCCCTCACCGACTACTCGTGGGAGAAGGCAGACGTCTCAGACGCAGAGTTAGTAGTCTCGACCGCGACAACCCCGAGACCTCCGGGAAGATACTCGGTCTCGACACCCCAGCCGACGTGGTTCTCCGTTCGAGGTCGGTCGAGAACGCGAGGAGATGGCTCGAAGAGGGCGCAGCCTACGTCGCAGTCCCCGAGCTAGTTGCCTCCGAACAGCTAACTGAGCACGTCGAGTCGGTCGTAGCGGGCGAGAAGGACGTCAGAGAGCTACGTGACTCCCACCTCGGTGACCTACTCGACTCAGATCGGTGGAGCATCCGACGTGAGTAGCGGTTGGTGCACGTGGATATTTTTGAGTTATATCTTTACAATATGGGATATACGACAGCTCAAATACCTCTATCTGGAGAGACGTACAGATTATTTTAAAGTTGTGGTTATAACTCCCTGCTATGGATCAATATCCTTATATACTTCTCTCTAATTTACTAAACTGCGAGAAAGCATACGGGAGAAAACTGGAATATCTAAAACAACAGAGGCTAAAAATGACGACTGTGAACGAAGCACTTGAAACGATAGAGGAAGAGGACGTAGACTTTCTGCGTCTCCAGTTTACGGACATCTTAGGAGTAGTGAAGAACGTCTCTATACCCGCTGACCAAGCCGAGAAGGCGTTCGAGGAGGGTATCTGGTTCGACGGATCGTCGATAGACGGATTCGTGAGGATACAGGAGTCGGACATGCGTCTAGATCCCGACCCCGACACCTTCGCCATACTCCCCTGGAAGCACAAGGAGAGCGGAGCGAAGACAGCACGTCTCATCTGTGACGTCAAGAACATGGACGGGGAGCCCTTCGAGGGCGACCCAAGATATGTTCTTAAGAGGGCACTTGACAGGGCAGACGAGATGGGATTCGACACTGTCAACGTAGGACCCGAGCCCGAGTTCTTCGCCTTCGAGACAGACGAGGACGGCAACGGTACGACAGAGCCCCACGACTCGGGAGGCTACTTCGATCTCGCTCCGAAGGACATGGCGAGTGATCTCCGACGTGACATGATATTCGCGTTAGAGGAGATGGGATTCGACATAGAGGCTAGCCACCACGAGGTTGCCGAGGGACAGCACGAGATCGACTTCAAGTACGACGACGGTCTCACGACTGCCGACAACATAGCCACCTTCCGCTCGGTCGTGAGGGCGGTCGCCGAGCTAAACGACGTACACGCGACCTTCATGCCCAAGCCCATAGCGGGAATCAACGGAAGCGGAATGCACACACATCTCTCGCTCTTCGACGACGACGGAAACGCATTCCACGACCCCGACGACGAGTTCGGTCTCTCGGATACTGCGAAGTCGTTCCTCGCCGGACTTCTCGAACACGCACCAGCGATCACGGCGGTCACGAATCCGACAGTCAACTCGTACAAACGTCTCGTGCCGGGATACGAGGCTCCCGTCTACGTCGCTTGGAGCGACATCAACCGTTCGGCTCTGATACGTAAGCCCGCCGCACGTACACCCGCGGCATCACGTGTCGAACTCCGTTCACCCGATCCGTCTTCGAATCCGTACCTCGCGCTCGCGGTCATGCTCCACGCCGGACTCGACGGAATCGAGAGAGGACTCGAAGCTCCCGATCCTGTCAGGGAAAACATCTACGAGTTCGACGAGGAGAAACGTGACGAGTACGGCATCGACACTCTTCCCCCCAACCTCAAGGAAGCAGTCGACGCCCTTGAAGAAGACGACGTCATACTCGACGCACTCGGCGACCACGTCTCCGAGAAGTTCGTCGAGGCGAAGAGACACGAGTGGAACGAGTACAAGGCGTACGTCTCCGACTGGGAGACCGACAGGTACCTCGAGACGTTCTGACACTGACTACATAACACACTTTTTTTCTTCCGCGCCGAGAAACACCGAGTAATGGCGTTAGTCGACAGGGTGTTACAGGTCGTGGGCTTCGTTCTGATGAACTCCGGGTTTCTGTACCTAGGCGTGCGTTTCTCGACGGGAGACGCGAGCATCAAGAAGAGTCTCGCCATCTCTCTCGCAGTCGCGGTCACCGCGGGAGCCGTCTACCTCGCGTCGCCTCCGGGTGTATTAGGAGTCCTCGGAGTCGTAGTCGTGACCTACATAGCCGTACAGACAGCCTACGACCTGAGTAACGCGAGAACAGCCCTAGCTCTGATAGCCTACTTCGTCCTGACCCTCGCGGGCGGAGTTATAGGAAGAAATCTACTGTCTCTGGTCTGACTGACTACCGCACCATTCTCTCTATCGGCACGACGAGTACGTCCTGTGCGCCCTCCTGTTTGACGAGGTTGATCGTCTCGTAGATCTCCGACTCGTCGACGACTGCGTGGACAGCCACCATCCCTTCCTCTCCTTCGACCTCCATGACAGTGGGTCCTCCGAGCCCGGGTATGACCTCCTCGACGTCTTCGAGTGAGTCGTCGGGGACATTCATCATTATGTACCTCTTGCCCTCAGCCTGAATTACGCTCCGTACCGCGTTCTCGACCTCCTGAACCTTGGGGTCGTCGGCGGAGTCGGGACGCGCGAAGAGCTTGACGCTCGACTTGAGAACCTCGTCTATTATCCCGAGACGGTTGACCTCTAAGGTCGTTCCGGTGCTCGTGATGTCGACTATACCGTCCGCCATCCCGACGTGAGGTGTGAGCTCTGTCGCACCGCTGACCTCTACGAGTTCGACGTCGACGCCCTTGTCGTCGAAGTAGTCCTCGGTGACGTTCGGGAACTCGGTCGCGACCTTCTTTCCTTCGAGATCCTCGACGGAGTCTATGTCTCCTTCCTCGGGCGAGGCGAGTACTAGACGGCAGTCTCCGTATCCGAGATCGAGAAGAGCTTCGAGGTTAGTGCGTGACTCACGTTCCTGGTCGAGTCCCGTAATTCCTATGTCGGCGGCACCGTCTCTGACGTACTCGGGTATGTCGCTCGCCCTCGCGTATATAACCGTGATATCGGGATCGACCGTCTTCGCATAGAGCTTCCTGTCGGCTCCGTTCTGTATCTGGAGACCCGCCTTCTCCAGAAGCTCGACGGTCGGCTCGTGGAGGCGTCCCTTGTTGGGAATCGCAATTCTCATTGTGTTACAAGAGAGGATTCTTCGGACTTAAGGGTACTCTATTAGGTCTATGTCCGTCTATGTACGACTAAGCACCCGTCACGAGGTCTAACATAGCTTCCTTCGGGTCGTCCGCCTTCACGACTCCGCTCGCGACTAGGACGCCCTCAGCACCGAGTTCGAGAGCTGCCTCGACGTCTTCTCCCGAAGATATACCCGCGCCACACAGGAGATCGGCGTCGGAGTGTTCCTCGACCGCCTCGGCGGCGTCCCTCACAACGCCGGGATCAGCCTGACTAACCGGTGTACCCGTTCCTATGAGTTCGGGCGGTTCGACTGCGACGTAGTCGGGTTCGAGAACCGAAGCCGCGCCCGACTGTCTCGGATTGTTCGCACAGACGACTGTTTCTAAGTCCTCTCTTTCGGCGGCTCTCAACGAGCCGTCTATGTCGGCGAGCTTGAGACGGTTTTCCGAGTGGTTGATAAGGGTTCCTGTCGCTCCCGCCTCGGCGACGCCTTCGGCTAGGATGCTTCCCGTGTTACTCCCGGGCTCTACGGGGTCGACGTGTTCGGCGAATGTCTCACATCCCGTCTCGGCGACCCTGTGTATGTCGGAGGGCTGTGGCGAGACGACGACACGTGCTCCGGTCTCGTCGGCGACTTCGACGGCTGCCTCTCCTATCTCACGCGCCTTCTCTCCCGTACCTGCTGCGTAGGTCTTGAGGTTGACTATCAGAAACATATACTATACTACCGAAAATAGACCGAGTGACTAACTGTCTTTCCTTTCGACGATATCGCCGAGCGTGTATCCGTCGGAGCTACCCTCCGAAGACCAGTCTCCCTCGCTGACTCCTTCCTCCGTGAGCTCGATTTCGAGGCTCGACTCTAGCTTCTGTCTCACCTTCTCGTCGGGTCTCATGTCGCCCTTCTCTATCTTTCTCACGAGGCTGACCTTCTCGTTGATCTCGTCTGCGAAGTCCTCCTGACTAAGACCCTTTGACTCGCGCGCCTTTCTAACCCTCTCGTCGTAGTCGGCTGCGAGAGTGCCTATCTCGTCGAAGAGATCCTTGTTACGGCTACGGCTCTTGGTTCTGCTTTTCGACCTACTCGGTGTACTCTTGCCCTCCTGGCTCTGGCTCCCGTTTTCCTGGCTCGAAGCATCGGCTTCGCTTTCCTCGTGAAGGACGGTGCCGAACTCCTCACAGTTAGAACAGACACGTAGCTTGCTGCCCTCTATACGTATGACGCTCGGATCCTGTGTCTCGGCACCACACATCTCACACTGCAATTAGTTTCACCGACTCAGTCTACGTCTTCGAGACGTATAAATATTATCGGGCTATCTTGTCGCGGCTAATCGAGACACCACGCGGGGCTATGATGATCTGATCCTCTCCCTTCTGGACTATGTCGCCGCCGACCTCGTCGGTGACGTCCCTGAACTCCTCCATTATACGTTCAGTCTTCGACTCGTTCGACCTGAAGTAGGATATGTCGGCTACTACGAGGTCTCCGTCGTATATCAGATCCTTGACGTCCATTATCCCCTCACGTCCCGTGAGCTCTGCTATATGTACGGTCATGTCTGCGTCACCCGTCTCGCCCATCTCGTACTCTTCGAGGTCGAGCTCTACGTACTCGTTGTGAGACCCGCGACCGCCGTTCCTCGTAGATCCTTCTCCTAGAAGCTTGTCTACTATACCCATACTACGGATTTTGTACTTACTAACATTAATCCTTCGTCAGACGACTGACAGACTTCTGACAGTTCACGGCTCGAACTCCCAGATCTCGTCGCCTACGTGGTGGAGGCTCTCGACGACCTTACCCTCGTCACCCACCATGTCGTCGCCCCGTGTCAGACCGCGTCCTACCGCGAGAGGCTTGTCGTGGTTCTCCTCCTTCACGACTACGAGGTCGCCCTCCTCGATACCGTCGTCGGCTTCGACGACTCCCGGACGCATCACGTCTGCGCCGTTCGTCACGAACTCGACCGCACCCGCGTCGACTGTGACTGTTGCCTTCTCGGGACGGAGTTCGAGTGCCCCCTTGACAGTCACGAAGTACTCGCCGTCGAACCTCATTATAAGTGGCTCTCCGTCGGCGAGAAGCAGGTCGTAGTCCTCCTCAAGCTCTATCTGTTCGAGACGGTAGTCACCGAGGTCGACGTCGAGCTTCTCCTCTATGCTCGACTTGATCTCGTCCGCCTCGTCCTCACGCAGATAATGCCTCGATCTTACCTCCATATCCGATAGATATCTCACGAATTCATAAAACGTTCGACAGTATTAAGTCGCAACAAGGTTTAGTAGGGTGCAATGCAAGAGATGCCACTCGACGTCCTGGAGGATCACGTCGACTCTCAGGTAGTAGTACGTCTCAAGGACGGCGAACGTTTCGTGGGGACGCTTACGAGCTTCGATCAGCACATGAACGTAGTCCTCGATCCTCTTGAGTCCGAAGAAGTCGAGGAGTACACTCACGTCGAAGACACAACCGTTATACGAGGAGACAACGTTGTCTCCATCAGACTCTAAACAGGTGTCACACAATGGGAAAAGGAACACCAACACAGGGAAAGCGTAACAAGAAGACTCACGTGAAGTGCAGGAGATGCGGAGAGAAGAGCTACCATCTCAAGAAGGAGAGATGCTCAAGCTGTGGCTTCGGAAAGTCGTCGAAACAGAGATCGTATAACTGGCAGGACAAGACGGGAGACAACTGACCCTTTTATTTCATGCAAGATAAGTGCGGCGTAGTCGGGGTACAGCTCTCGGATACGGCTTCCGAGAACTCCGCGGCGTTACCCGTCTACTACGCGCTCTATGCCTTACAGCACAGGGGACAAGAGGGCGCGGGTATAGTCACGTGTGACGGCTTCCAGCAACACTCGAAGAAGGGTCTAGGGCTCGTCGCCGATGTCTTCGACGAGGATGACATGGGAGACCTCCCCGGCGACTCGGGGATAGGACATATACGTTACCCCACGTCGGGCAAGATCGACGAGAAGTCTTGTCACCCCTTCACTGTGACCTCGAAGCAGGGATCGATAGCCCTCGGACATAACGGTAACCTCGTAAACACCGACTCCATAAGGGACGACCTCGAGTCGCTCGGACACGCATTCACGACTGAGTCGGACACAGAGGTCATGGTTCACGACCTCTCACGTAATCTCCTCGACAACGACCTACTCGAAGCCATAGAGAGGTCGATGAGGAAGATAGATGGCGCGTACTCGATCACGATGATGCACAACGACACCGTGATCGGGATACGTGACCCTCTCGGGATACGTCCTCTCTGTATAGGGAAGCTCGACGAAGGATATATAATAGCCAGCGAGTCAGTCGCCATAGACGTCTTAGACGGCGACTTCGTGAGGGACGTACGTCCGGGCGAGGTAGTCGTCTTGGACGACGACGGCAAGGGATTCGAGTCGTACCAGCTCTTCGAGAAACAGCCCGCACACTGCTTCTTCGAGTACGTCTACTTCGCGCGCCCCGACTCGGAGATAGACGGCAGGCTCGTCTATGACATGAGACGTAAGCTCGGAAGGCTCCTCTACGAGAGACACGGTGTCGACACCGATATAGTCTCACCCGTGCCTGACTCGGGACGCGCCTTCGCGACGGGATACGCCGAGGCGGGTGACATCGAGTACGCCGAGAGCCTGATGAAAAACAGGTACGTCGGACGTACCTTCATAATGCCGACACAGGACGCACGTGAGACCGCGGTAAGACTCAAGCTCAACACCATAGCCTCGAACATAGAGGGCAAGACGGTCACTCTCATAGACGATTCGGTCGTGAGGGGCACGACTTCGAACCAGCTCGTCAAGCTCCTCAAGGACAACGGCGCAGAGGAGGTACATATGCGCATAGGCTCGCCTCCGATTATATCGCCGTGTTACCTCGGAATAAACATGGCAAGCCGCGACGAACTAATGGCGAGCGACAAGTCGGTCGCCGAGATACGTGACGAGATAGGAGCCGACAGCCTCGAATACCTCGACGTCGCCGACATCTCCGAGGCTCTCGACATGCCGAAGTCGGAGATGTGTACGGGATGTGTCACCGAGGAGTATCCCATGAATATCGAGGGCGAGATATGTGGCAGGTGCTCGTCGGCGTCTGACGTCGAGGTCGCAGACGACTGAGATTAGAAAACCCAGACAGAATGGAAATTATAAAGTTAGTCCCCTCTCTACAGAGTAATGTAGAGCGTGGGTAGCCAAGCTAGGCCAACGGCGCAGCGTTGAGGGCGCTGTCCCGTAGGGGTCCGCCGGTTCGAATCCGGTCCCACGCAGTTTTTCTGAGTGAAACGAAGAAAAACGAGTAGGAGCGGTATTCGAACCAAAGAACAAGCGACAGCGAACTGACTGAGGTTCGAATCCGGTTCCACGCATACGAACGAAGTGAGAATCGCGGGGCGGGGAACATGAGTGACCGTGTCCCACGCAGTGAGCGAACTTTTAGTGGACGAAGGAGTAGGATCGATTCGAGACCTAAGCCAATATGTCAGTCTATTCTATGTGCCGCACGAGTATATCCAGCACCGACTCCCTGTCGGCGTCGACTGTGACCGTCTTCTTGCTACCGGTCTTCCCCCTCGTAACAGCTCCTCTCACGCCTAAGAGAAGCTCCAACTCGTCGAGTAGCTCCTCGTTCGCTCTTCCGTCCTTTGCGGGCTCCGAGAGACGCGCCTCGAACCTGCCGCGCCACTCGTTGAATCCGTCGGGGACTCTCGTCTCGGAGGCGTTCGGGGTGACGTCGAACTCGATCAGTGTCATCCCCTCGCTGGAGACCTCGACGGCGTCCTCGGGTGAGTGTGTAGCCATAGGGTGACTTGATCCGGCTTCTACTTGTACCTGTCTCTGTCTCCTGACACGTCGTGTGACGCCGGAACGAAAGGATTTTTGCCCGAACGAGGACAAGACTCCCTCGATGGTTGAGTTAGATCCGTGGGGCTCCGCTACAGTCGAAAGCTACTCGAAACTCTTCGAGGAGTTCGGTATAGACGAGTTCGATTCCTCGGAGGTTCCCGAGCCGATGGACCTCATGAGGCGCGGCATAATATTCGGACAGCGTGACTACGACCTCATAACTGACGCCATGAAGTCGGAGTCGGACGGCGACTACGCCGCGCTCTCGGGCTTCATGCCCTCGGGGAACGTCCATATAGGCAACATGATGGTGATGCGCGAGCTCATCTGGCACCAGAGACAGGGTGCCGACACCTACTTCCTGATCGCCGACCTCGAAGCCCACTCGGCGCGCGGAAAGTCATGGGAGGAGTGCCGCGAGATATCGCGCGACTACATACTCTCGATGATAGCCCTCGGATTCGAGCCCGACAACGGGACTATCTACCGACAGAGTGAGAACAGGGAGCTACAGGATCTCGCCTTCGAACTCGGCGAACAGACCAACTTCAACGAGCTCCGTGGGATCTACGGATTCGACGGCGACACCAACATAGCACATATGGAGAGTGTCCTGACACAGGCGGCTGACATACTCTATCCTCAGATCGACGAGCCTAAGCCGACTGTCATACCCGTCGGCGCGGATCAGGACCCACATCTGCGTCTCACACGGAGCCTCGCAAAACGCATGCGTATGTTCGGCGTCACCGAGGCTTATGCGAGCTTCGAGATCGACGAAGACGCGAAAGCCGTAGTCTCGGAAGCACTCGAAGAACTCGGAGGTGAGGCAACTGCGGAGGAACTCGCCGAAGATCTCCGCGGAGAAGTCGAAGACGACCTCGACGACGACCTTCTCAAGACTCTCGACTCGGGAGGCGACGAGAAACTCCGTCCACGTACACGTATACTCTCACGCGACGCTCCTGACGACGCCTTCGACGACCTCGTCGAAGCTATCGAGTCGGAGCACGAAGACGTCGAGGTGTACGACGAACACATAGATGTCTTCGGACTCGACGACGCCGCCGAGGACGGTATCAGAGAGACAGTACGTCAGACCGAGGTCGACCACGGAGGCTACGGATTCTACGCACCGTCATCGATATACCACAGATTTATGACAGGTCTCACAGGAGGAAAGATGTCGTCGAGCATACCCGAGAGCCATATCGCCCTCACCGACGACCCCGAGGAAGGTGCCGACAAGGTCATGAGTTCGAAGACGGGAGGAAGGGAGACCGCCGAAGAACAGAGGGAGAAAGGCGGAGAGGCAGACGACTGTCCCGTCTACGAACTCTACGCCTATATGCTCGCCGAGGACGACGAACACGCCAAGACAGTCTATGACGAATGTGTCAACGGCGAACGTCTGTGTGGTGGATGTAAGTCGGAAGCCGCCGATCTAATGGAGGAGTTCTTAGAGGAACACCACGAGAAACGCGAGGAGGCGAAGGAGAGGGTCGAGGAGTTCGGCGTCGAGCTTTAGCCGAGTTGCGTTATACTTATACTATAGTAAGTGGATTTTTTGGACATGGCAGACACAGACACAACAGTCACAGTAATAGGAGACGGTCCAGCGGGTCTGGGTGCCGCCCTCATACTCGCGAAGGACGGTCAGGACGTCGAGGTATTCGGAGACGACGAGTCGAGGATGCACGACGCTTACCTCTACAACTACCCCGGCATAGACGAGATACACGGCTCCGACTTCATGGAGATTCTGAGGGATCAGTGTGAGGATTTCGACACGAGCATCAACCACGAGAGGGTCGAGGAGATAGAGGTCGAAGACGACGGCTTCACGGTTACTACGGAGTCGGGTGACGAGTACAGTTCGGAGTACACCGTAATAGCCACGGGACTCGACAAGGATCTCGCGGAGGACATCGGCTTAGAGTTCGACGGCGACTCCGTCGAAGCCGACAAGTTCGGAAGAACCAACGTAGACGACCTCTACGCCGCGGGATGGGTCATGAGAGGACACAAGATAGAGGCGGCTATCTCGGTAGGAGACGGACAGGCTGTCGCACTCGACATACTCTCCGACATCAAGGGAGAGCCCTACCACGACTTCGATGTTCCCTGACCTGGTCGGAGTAGCTCAGAAAACAGAAGAATACAGAAGTATCTCGTAGCTGACTCACACGCTAAAAAATCTTTTCCGACTTATTTACTCAGGCTGCTTTACGTATGTAGAGTCTGAGAACGTCGCCTTCCTTTTCGAGTCCCAGGAACTCGTTACCAGTCCTATCTGCCCACGACTGAACGTCGCTCTCGGCTCCCGGATCTGTCGCGAGGACTTCGAGAACCTCGCCGTCGCCGATGTTGTCTATCTCCTTTTTGGTCTGTAAGACCGGCATAGGACAGCTTTCCCCCTTTACGTCTAACGTTTGGTCAACTTCTACTTCCATTTTTGTCACCCCAAATACCGTACTCCACCTTAGAACACAGGTAAACATATATCTTTCCCTGTCTTGTCAATACATCCCAAGACAGCCTGCGCCATAAATATTATTTAGATAGGGTCTCTATCACGAGTATGGGAGTAAAAGTAAAAGACTTCTACGCTGACTGGTGTGGACCGTGTAAGAAACAGGATCCCATAATAGAGGATCTAGAGGAGAAACATCCTGACGTTGACTTCGAGAAGGTAGACGTCGACGACAACCCCGACACCGCGAGGGACTACGGAGTACGTTCGGTTCCGACTATAATAGTCGAGAAGGACGGAGAGATAGTCGAGAAGTTCATCGGAGTCACGCAGGCTGAGAAGATAGAAGCCGCGATGGACTAGACTTTTCTGTTTCGGGATTAGGAGTCGGCTATCTCCATACCCATTCTCATACCAAAGGGCTCGGTGCTGAGCTTCTCGAAGCCGACGTCCCTGTAGAGCGAGATAGCCGCCTCGTTCCATCTTTCGACAGTTAGCCAGATCTCGTCGACGTCTTTCTTGACTGCGTGTCCAAGGAGTGCACGTATCAGACGAGAGCCTATGCCCGACCTCTGGTACTCCTGATCGACGAATATAGCGAGACTGTGTCTTCCCTCACCGTCAGGAACGAGTATAGCGTGTCCGACAGCAGTCGACTCACTCCAAGCCACGACGCTCACGCCGTCCGTGATAGAGTCGAGCCAGTCACGTATCTCGTCCTCGTCTATCGGCGGTATCCCCTGAGCGCGATCCTGAGTGTCGAAGCCTCTGTACATCTCAAAGAGTGCCTCGAACTCGTCTTCTACCTCCGACCTACCGTACTCTCTCAGACGTATGTCACGTCCGTCCCTGTCCTCGAACCTCAGAGGAGGCGACTCGAACCTACTCACCGACTTCTCGGGGTACTGGTCTTCTTCTTTCATCTCACGAGTTTGACAGATATATTAGAGTTGAGTATAACGAACTCGGCTATGTGTCCTATCCTTATCTTACCCATCGGACTCTTCTCGCCGCCTCCGAGGACTATCTCGTCGAAGCCCTCACGCTCCGCGATATCGACTATACGGCTCCCGGCGTGTCCCTCGACACGTCTGACCTCCGACGAAACGTCGTACTCATCGAGTATCCCACGAACCTTCTCCTTTACGTCGTCGGCGTCTGAGTCACTCCTCGGGTTGTCGACTACCGCAACTGTGAGGTCGTCACCCGTCTCCTCAGTTCTCTCAGCGGTTCGTCTGAGGGCACGAACCGAGTCCTCGCTTCCACCGATTCCCAGAAGAATCTTCATTATGCGTACGTATATAGACCCTGGAGAATGAATATACTAACGGAACAGACGTCTACGTCTATGTCTCTGTGACCGTTTCGCGGTTCTGTATAACGAGTAGAAAGCCCATGGATGCGAGTATGATACTGTAAGCCACTGCGGCTAAGAGAGCGTCGTAGGTACTCGCGTACTCGGAGGTTCTGAAGATTATCGCTTTACGTACCATCGCTATGACTCCGGTGTATATGATGAGTCTTACTATGACACGTGTGTCGCTTTCCTCGATGTAGGCTATTACTGTCTGGTATATCTCGGCTATTATGAGAAGGAGAAGACCCGTATCTATGAACCCCATCACGACGGTGGGCTGTGTTATGCTTCCGTCGACAGTCGCCTCTAATATCTGGAGAGACAGGTCGAATACGCCTACAGCGAACAGAAGGGCGAATATGACTCCAGCGGCTACCTCGACGTAATGTACGACCTTCTTAGTCGACGAAGCTATCGACAAGGGCGACAGTCTCATCTCTCCGGCGTCGTCGGAGTCAGACATACTCTATCCTTGCCTCCGGTGTTTAATAACCGTGACGCAGTTGGAACTACCCGTACCGTACTTTACTCAGCTATCAAAAAACAGTTAGCTAGCTAACTTATGCTCGGACGAGGTTGTCCGCTCTGGGACCCTTGTCGCCCTCGACTATCTTGAATTCGACTTCCTCACCTTCTTCTAGGTCAGGACCTCCAATGTCCTCCATGTGGAAGAAAACATCGTCGTCTGCTTCGTCCGTTTCGATAAATCCGTAACCCTTCCTGTCATGGAAAAAGGTTACCTCTCCTTCTGCCATGTTACTACATAATTACCCTAGAGGGATATACTTACCGGAAAGACACCTCCACGTCAAAGACCCTCATTCCCTGTCCGTCTTCCGACAGCTTTAAATATATGAGATACGAATTTCGGGTACCATGTCCCATAATGGAGAGGGTAGTAGAAGGGATCTGATTCCTTCGACGCCAGGCGACCACCAGGGGAATCGTTTTTTGGGATCACAGTGTAGACTCTGTTAGTATATTTGATACTACGCTTAGAGACGGCGAACAGTCTCCAGGGACGTCATTCTCGCACGACGACAAGATCAAGATAGCAGACACCCTCGACGAGATGGGTGTCGATATCATAGAGGCGGGCTTCCCGATCAACAGTGACGAGGAGTTCGAAGCTGTACGTGAGATTACACAGCGCGTCGACTCCGACGTCTGTGGTCTTGCGAGGGTCAAGAAGCCCGACATAGACGCTGCTATAGACGCAGACGTCGATCTGATACATACGTTCGTCTCGTCGAGCGACGTCCAGATCGAGAACAGCCTCGACTCGTCACGTGAGGAGGTTCTCAACATGACGGCGGAGGCTGTCGAACACATAACTGACCACGGCTATGACTGTATGTTCTCGCCGATGGACGCGACACGTACCGACTTCGACTTCCTCGTCGATATAGTCAGTACGGCGAGCGAGGCGGGAGCCGACATAGTCAACATACCCGACACAGTCGGTGTGATGCGTCCGACTGCGATGAAACGTCTCATATCGGGTCTAAGAGAAGAGGTCGACATACCTTACGACGTCCACTGTCACGACGACTTCGGTCTTGCGACCGCGAACTCGATAGCCGGAATCGAGGCGGGTGCTGTCCAGACACAGGTCAGTGTCAACGGAATAGGCGAGCGTGCCGGAAACGCGGCTCTCGAAGAGGTCGTGATGTCGATAGAGAGCATATTCGGTGTCGACACCGGAATAGACACCACTAAGATATACGAACTCTCGAAGCTCGTCGAACGTCTCTCAGGAATACCTCTGCCACAGAACAAGCCGATCGTGGGAAGCAACGCCTTCTCACACGAGTCGGGAATCCACGCCGCAGGCGTGATAGAGGACTCCTCGACATTCGAGCCCGGAATAATGACCCCCGAAATGGTGGGTCACAGACGCCGTCTCGTGATGGGCAAGCACACAGGAAAACACAGCGTCCGTGAGACGCTCCAGGACGCAGGATACGACCCGTCGGAGGACGAGGTCAATGAGATCACGAGACGTATCAAGTCGATGGGTGGCAAAGGGAAACGCATCACAGACGCCGACGTCTTCGCAATCGCCGAGAGCGTTATGTCGAACGTTCCCGAGTCGGAGAAACTCATCGACCTAGACGAGGTGAGTGTCGTCACGGGTAACAAGACTACGCCGATGGCGAGCGTAAAGGCGGACGTCGACGAGGAGGTACGTGTCGACGCGAGCGTCGGAGTAGGTCCTGTTGACGCTGCACTCAACGCCGTCGAGTCGATAATGGAGAACGAGGAAGGACACGACCACGACATAGAGATAACTGACTTCCATATCGACTCGATAAGCGGCGGAAGCGACGCCGTCGCCAACGTCTACGTCGGAGTAGCCGACTCGAAGGGACGTGAGGCAAACGCCAACGCGTCGAGCGAGGACATAACTACGGCGAGTGTCGAGGCTGTCGTCGATGCCATAAACCATCTCGTCAGGAAGAGGGAGTCAGACGACGAGATAGAAGAAACCGAGGCAACACCATGAGCAAGTCCGAGGAAGAGAAGTCTGAGAAAAAATCACAGACACAGACAGAGACAGAGAACGAGGCACAGGCTGAGGAGACTCAAGCCGAAGCCGAGGCAGGTTCGGAGGAGAGACACGAAAGGAGAGGAGCACGCGCTCTCGTCGAGGGTCTAAAAGACGAGGGCGTCGAAACGATGTTCGGTATAACCGGCGGCGCAGTCATGCCCGTATACGACGAGCTCTACGACGATGACGACATAGAGCACATAATGATGGGTCACGAACAGGGCGCAGCCCACGCCGCCGAGGCGTACCACTCGGTCTCGGGACAGCCCGGTGTCTGTCTTGCGACCTCGGGCCCGGGTGCCACTAACCTGATCACGGGGATAGCAGACGCGAGTATCGACTCACGTAGTGTCGTCGCTATCACGGGTCAGGTTCCGACCGACCTGATAGGCAACGACGCCTTCCAGGAGACAGACACACGTGGAATCACGATGCCTATCACTAAGCACAACTACCTCGTCGAGTCGAGCGACGAGGTTCCCGACACTGTCCAGGAGGCTTTCCACATAAGCTCGACCGGACGACCGGGTCCTGTCGTGATAGACCTCCCGAAGGACGTCTCGAAGGGTAACACCCAAGCACAGAAGCGAGACGTCGAAGTCGAGGGCTACAACCCGACATATAAGGGACATCCCGAACAGATCAAGAAAGCTGCGGAGGCTATACAGGACGCCGAAAAGCCCGTGATCTTCGCGGGCGGTGGTGTCATAATGGCAGAAGCGAGCGACGAGATACGTGAGCTCGCTATGGAGAACGACATACCCGTGACGACTAGTCTTCAGGGACTCGGAGCCTTCCCCGAGGACCATCCTCTTTCGCTCGGAATGCTCGGAATGCACGGAACCGGCTATGCCAACCGCGCTATCACCGAGTCTGACCTCCTGATAGCCATAGGCACGAGGTTCGACGACCGTGCGACAGGAAAGATCGAGTCGTTCGCGCCCCGTGCCGAGGTCATACACGTCGACATCGATCCCGCCGAGATATCGAAGAACATCCACGCCGACATACCCATTGTCGGGGACGCGAAGGAGGTCACACGTAACCTCAACGACTACATAGAAGCCGAGTTCTCGTCACCCGACACAGCCGACTGGCTTGAGAAGATCGACGACTGGAAGGCGAAGTACCCGATGGAGTACGAAGACGACGAGGACAGTCTCAAGCCACAGTACGTCATTGAGGAGATCGACAGGATGACTCCCGACGACACCGTCGTCACGACGGGAGTCGGACAGCACCAGATGTGGGCGGCTCAGTGGTACACCTACAAGGAGCCGCGAACGTGGGTGTCGAGCGGCGGACTCGGTGCGATGGGTGTGGGGCTCCCGATGGCGATAGGAGCCAAGTACGGGGCTCCCGACCAGGAAGTCGTCTGTATAGACGGGGACGGCTCGTTCCTGATGACGGTACAGGAGCTCTCGACCGCCGTCCGTGAGGAGCTCGACATCACGGTCGCGATACTCAACAACTACTACCTCGGAATGGTGAGGCAGTGGCAGGAGCTCTTCAACGACGAGAGGTACGCCGAGTCGGAGATGGAGAAGCTACCACAGTTCGACAAGATCGCAGAGGCGTTCGGCGCTCACGGGGAGCGCGTCGAGTCCGAGGACGAGGTCGAGGACGCACTCGAAGCCGCGTTCGAGTACGACGGTCCGAGCGTCATCGACTTCATAATCGATCCGATGGAGAACGTCTTCCCGATGGTTCCGGCGGGAAGCGGAAACGACGAGTTCATAATGGGCAAAGGAAGTCCCGGGAGTAGAATATCATGAGTCAGCCACAGAGAGAACCAAGCGGAGTCCGTAAGGGAGAGTCTGAGAAGGGAGACGGAGTCAGGGAGCACACACTCGCAGTTCTCGTCGAGAACAAGCCGGGTGTTCTTTCTCGCGTATCGGGTCTCTTCACACGGAGAGGCTTCAACATAGACTCGCTCGCAGTCGGCGAGACCGAGAACCCCAACTACTCACGTATGACGATAGTAGTTAAGGCAGACGACAAGACGATAGAGCAGGTCTCGAAACAGCTCAACCGTCTCATAGAGGTCATAAAGGTCTCGAACCTCACAGAGGACGAGTCGGTCGAACGCGAGCTTGCGATGGTAAAGGTCTCGTCGGACGAGGAGGTCAGGAGCGAGATAATGCAGATAACCGACATCTTCCGTGCGACAGTAGTCGACGTCGGAAGAGAGTCGCTCGTAGTCGAGGTCACGGGCGACTCCGACAAGATAGAGGCGATAGTCGACATGTTGCGCCAGTTCGGAATACGTGAGATGGTCAGAACCGGAAAGATCTCTCTCGCGAGAGGTCCTAAGACGACGAAGGCGGACTGAAACGAGACGAGAGAGTAGGATAGGGAAGACTAATAACCCTCTGTTCATACCATACGGATAGAAACAATGACTGACACAGACGTAGATACGGATCCAGACACGGAGATAGACGCTTACTACGACGACGACGCCGATATGTCGTACCTCGACGGTAAGACTGTCGCAGTCCTCGGATACGGGTCACAGGGTCACGCACAGGCACAGAACCTCGACGACTCGGGGGTCGACGTCGTCGTAGGTCTGAGACAGGACTCGTCGTCTTGGGAAGCCGCGAAGGAAGACGGTCTCACGGTAATGGATACGGGTCAGGCTGCCGACAAGGCTGACGTCGTCCAGATACTCGTCCCGGATACCGTCCAGCCCGATGTCTACGAGAACAGCGTCGCCCCTAACCTCGACGAGGGAGACGCTCTGATGTTCTCACACGGCTTCAACATACATTATAACCAGATAAGACCCCCCGAGAACGTCGATGTCCTCATGGTTGCGCCGAAGGCTCCCGGACATCTCGTGAGAAGAACCTACGAGAGAGGCGAGGGTACACCCGGACTCCTAGCCGTCGAACACGACTACACCGGAGAAGCCGAGGAGATAGGACTCGCCTACGCGAAGGGAATCGGCTGTACGCGTTCGGGTGTGCTTGAGACGAGCTTCAAGGAGGAGACGGAGACTGACCTCTTCGGTGAACAGGCTGTCCTCTGTGGTGGAGCCTCCGCACTCGTGAAGCAGGGGTACGAGACACTCGTTGACGCGGGGTACTCGCCCGAGATGGCTTACTTCGAGTGCATGAACGAGCTAAAGCTCATAGTCGACCTGATGTTCGAGGGCGGTCTTGAGAAGATGAGAAACTCGATAAGTGACACCGCCGAGTACGGCGACCTCACACGTGGACCTCGGGTCATAGACGAAGACGTGAGAGAGAACATGGAGGAGGTTCTCGAAGAGGTTCAGAACGGTGAGTTCGCACGCGAGTGGATAACTGAGAACCAGACTGGACGTCCCGTCTATAGCCAGCTAAAGGAGAGAGACGAGAACCACGAGATAGAGGCAGTCGGCGACGAGCTACGTTCGTTGATGACGTGGGTCGACGAGTAATACTAATAAGACAGCTCCGCGGTTTCTTCTTCGTAACACAGTCAATCACCAGAGGTTATAGACTACGAGAACCTACACAACACACGAGAGAACAGAACAAGATGTCAGAACGAACACTATACGACAAGGTCTGGGATCGCCACGAGGTACGTCAGCTTCCCACGGGACAGTCACAGCTCTTCGTAGGGCTCCATCTCATACACGAGGTCACGAGCCCACAGGCTTTCGGGATGCTGGAGGAGCGCGACCTCGAAGTCGCATTTCCCGACAGGACTTACGCCACGACCGACCACATAGTTCCGACGAAGGATCGCTCACGTCCGTTCGAGGACGAACAGGCAGAGGTCATGCTCCAGGAGCTAGAGAAGAACACTCAGAAGTACGACATAGAGTTCTTCGACCTCGACTCGGGACACCAGGGAATCGTCCACGTAGTCGGACCCGAGATGGGTCTCACACAGCCCGGTATGACGATAGCGTGTGGCGACTCACACACGAGCACACACGGCGCGTTCGGCTCGATCGGCATGGGGGTCGGCACGAGTCAGATACGTGATATATTCGCGACGGGCTGTATAGCCGCCGAGAAACAGGACGTCAGACGTATACAGGTCGAGGGATCGCTCAGCGAGGGCGTCTACGCGAAGGATCTCATACTCCGTATCATCGACGAACTCGGCGTCGAGGGTGGAATAGGCTACGTCTACGAGTACGGCGGACCCGCGATAGACGAGCTCGACATGGACGGAAGGATGTCGATATGTAACATGAGCATAGAAGGAGGTGCGCGAGCGGGATACGTCAACCCCGACGAGACGACCTTCGAGTACATAAAGGGACGTGAGTACGCTCCCGACGACGAAAACTGGGACGACGCCGTCGAGTACTGGGAGTCGATAAGATCCGACGAAGACGCCGAGTACGACGACTACGTCGAGTTCGACGCCGACGAACTAGAGCCGATGGTGACCTGGGGAATAACCCCCGGACAGGTCGTCGGAATCTCCGAGAACACTCCGTCTCTCGATGAACTCCCCGAGGGAGACCGTGAGACTGCCGAGAAGGCGTACGACCACATGCAGTTAGAGCCCGGACAGTCGATGGAGGGCGTAGACGTAGACGTCGCCTTCCTCGGCTCTTGTACGAACGCACGTCTCTCCGACCTCAGAGAGGCGGCGGAGGTACTCGAAGGACACGAGGTAGACCCCGACGTCAAGGCTCTCGCAGTACCCGGATCACAGGGTGTCAAGAGACGAGCCGAGGAGGAAGGCATAGCCGATGTATTCAGAGAAGCGGGCTTCGAGTGGCGAGGCGCGGGCTGTTCGATGTGTCTCGGAATGAACAACGACCAGCTTCAGGGTGACCAGCTGTGTGTCTCGTCGTCGAACAGGAACTACATAGGACGTATGGGAAGCAAGGAAGGACGTACGGTTCTCATGAGCCCCGCTATGGTCGCCGCCGCGGCGGTCGAGGGTGAGATAACCGATGTGAGGAGGATGATATAGATGTCCGACACCGACACTGATACCGAGATCGACAAAAACGACAACGACAGCAGAAAGTCCGTCAGACGCGTGACGGGAACCGGAGTTCCGCTGAGAGGCGACGACATCGACACCGACCAGATAGTCCCCGCGAGGTTCCTCAAGGAGGTCACATTCGAGAACATGGGGAACTACGCCTTCTACGACGCACGCCGTGACGACGACGGCGAACTCAACGACCATCCGTTCAACGTCTACAACGGAAACATACTCGTAGTCAACGACAACTTCGGCTGTGGATCGTCACGCGAACACGCCCCACAGGCTCTTATGCGGTGGGGTATCGAGGGTATCATAGGCGAGTCGTTCGCCGAGATATTCGCCGATAACTGTTCTTCGCTCGGAATACCGACGGTGACAGCCGACCACGAGACAGTCGACGAGATACAGTCGACGGTCGAAGACGATCCCGAGACACCTATCGAGATCAGAATTCAAGACGAGACCGTAACCGTCGGAGACGAGACAGTAGACGTCGGTATAGAGCCGTCGCTCAAGGAGGCTCTTCTCGAAGGCATCTGGGACACGACCGCGCTCATGAAGAGTAACCTCGACGAAGTACGAGAGACCTACGAGGAGCTACCCTACACCTCGAACTTCGACTAGATCTCGCCCGCGCCGAAACCTCTCTCCTCTCCTACCGAGAGGTACGACTCGACGAGTGCCCCGACCGCGTCTATGTGTCTTATAACCGAGAGGAGTGAGTGGTTGAGTTCCTGTCTGTCTATCTCGGGATACAGAACCCTCTCTATCGAGAGACGGTGAAGCTCGTCGAACTCCGCGATCTCTCCCTGTGGGTTGACATACCGGAATGTGCCCTCGAACGTCCTGAGGAGACGCCGTATCCTCCTGTCGATCTCGTCCTTCGTCTCCTCGTGGAGAGCGTCGAACTCCCTCAGGCTGTCCTCTACTGTCATGCTCGCCGTAAGCACGACGACGTCCTTCGGCTTGAGCTTAGCAACCCTCGCGCTGCCTCTCGACGTAGAGACGTCGTAGAGGAAGTCACGCGTACCCTCGTCCGACTCGATGAGTTTGACCTCGAATATCTGACCGTCGATGTAGTTACTAATCTTCTCCTGTGTGATTGAATCTGAGGTCATAATACTCCCGAGTAGGGCGCGGTATACATACTTTGGCTTTGATCTGACCGGGAAGCCTCTTCTACCCCGAGTTCATATACCGAGTATGACCACGGAGAGAGCCACCTTCGCCGGGGGATGTTTCTGGTGTACCGAGTCGGTATTCAAACACGTCGAGGGAGTCGACTCCGTAGTCTCGGGGTATACGGGAGGCGAAACTGACGATCCTACGTACAAGGAGGTATGTACGGGAAAGACGGGACACGCCGAGGCGGTACAGGTGAGCTACGATCCCGACGTCGTGAGTTACAGAGAACTTCTAGAGATCTTCTTCTCGACACACGACCCCACGACTCTCAACAGACAGGGACCCGATGTCGGAAGCCAGTACAGGTCGGCGGTCTTCTACCACGACGATGAACAGAGGCGCGAGGTCGAGTCGCTCGTCGACGAACTCGAATCCTCCGACGAGTATCCCTACGGAAAGGGAGATATAGTCACCGAGATAAACGAGCTTGAGGAGTTCTACGAGGCAGAGGAGTACCACCAGGACTACTACGACAAGAACCCCGGAAACGCCTACTGTAACGCCAACATCGAGCCGAAGCTCAGAAAGCTGAGGAAGAAGTTCAGCGACACCGTCGAGTCGGACGTGTAGATGTAGATTATCCCGAAGAGCTTTTGAGCTTTCTAAATGATCAAATAAAACATACATGACAGACGACAAGACTGTCGGATTCATAGGTCTCGGAATAATGGGAAAGCCGATGGCGGAGAACCTCTTGGAAGCGGGCTACTCGGTAGTCGGAAACAACCGTTCGCCCGAGCCCGTCGAGGATCTGGTTAGCCAGGGTGCCGACTCCGCCGCGACGCCCGAGGAGGTCGCGGAGAGAAGCGATGTCGTGATCTCCGTCCTGCCCGACTCCGACGTCGTGAAGGACGTCGCTCTCGGAGACGACGGAGTGATAGACGGAATCAGCGAGGGCGACGTCTTCATAGACATGTCGACTATCTCCCCCACTGTCACACAGGAGATAGCCGACGAGCTACACGAGGTCGGCGCTGACATGCTCGACGCTCCGATAAGCGGCGGAGAGGAGGGCGCAATAGAGGGAACACTCTCGATAATGGTCGGCGGAAACGACGACACCCTCGACGACCACCGCGATCTATTCGAGGTCATGGGCGATACTGTGACCCACTGCGGAGACCACGGCTCGGGACAGGTCGCTAAGGCGTGTAACCAGATCGTCCTCGGCGTGACACTTCAGGGAGTCAGCGAGGCACTCGTCTTCGCCAAGAAGGCAGGTGCGGATCTCGATGCAGTCCTCAACGCCATAAGCGGGGGTGCGGCTTCGTGCTGGGCACTCGACGCACGTGCCCCGCGTGTTATAGAGGGCAACTTCGACCCCGGATTCTTCGCGTCGTACCATTACAAGGATCTGCGTATAGCCACAGACGCCGGCGAGGCTTTCGGATCGCCGATGCCCGCGACGGAGCTCGTCCACGAGATGTTCAAGTCTATGGAACAGAAAGGACTCGGGATGGAGGATCACTCAGCGATTATCAAGATAGTCGAGGATCTCGCCGACGAGAAGGCACGAGTCGAGTAGGCGCGCCGGATTCCGATAGGAGATTTTTTATATTAGTTTCGTCCATTGTTAAGTAGTATGTTTGATGATGAAGAACTCGACGAGATAAAACAGGAACGCGAGGACTGGGAGGAAGAGACACTCGGTCCGGTTCTCGACTCGTACGGCGAACGCAAGGACGAGTTCGCTACCGTCTCGAACCTCGAAGTCGACCGTCTCTACACACCCGAGGACATAGACCACCTCGACTACAACGACGACATAGGCTTCCCCGGTGAGGAGCCCTTCACGCGTGGAGTCTACCCGACGATGTACCGCGGACGTTTCTGGACGATGCGCCAGTTCGCGGGATTCGGAACCGTCGAGGAGACCAACGAGAGGTTCCATTACCTCCTCGAAAACGGACAGACGGGTCTCTCGACGGCTTTCGACATGCCTTCTCTGATGGGACGTGACTCCGACGACCCGATGAGTGAGGGTGAGGTCGGAAAGGAAGGCTGTGCAGTCGACACTCTGAGGGACATGGAGATACTCTTCGACGAGATACCCCTCGAAGACGTCACCGTCTCGTTCACCATAAACCCGAGTGCGGCTGTCATATACGGCATGTTCGTCGCGCTCGCCGACAAGCGCGGTGTCGACAGGGAGAAGCTCAACGGGACATTCCAGAACGACATGTTCAAGGAGTTCATCGCACAGAA
Organism: Candidatus Afararchaeum irisae; assembly: GCA_034190545.1. Classification (NCBI taxonomy): domain Archaea; kingdom Methanobacteriati; phylum Methanobacteriota; class Halobacteria; order Halorutilales; family Halorutilaceae; genus Afararchaeum (SeqCode); species Afararchaeum irisae (SeqCode). The sequence continues at coordinate 35,163 of JAXIOF010000001.1, forward strand.
GGAGTGGGTCATACCCCCGCGTCCCGCTATAGACCTCGTCGTCGACACCATAGAGTTCGCGACGAACCAGAACCCCAAGATAAAGCCCGTCTCGATCTCGGGATACCATATCCGTGAGGCAGGTACGACGGCGATACAGGAGCTCGCCTTCACGCTCGCAGACGGATTCGGATACGTTGAGGCGTGCATGGAACGTGGAATGGACGTCGACGACTTCGCTCCTCAGCTCTCGTTCTTCTTCAACTCGCACAACTCGATGTTCGAGGAGATCGCGAAGTTCCGCGCCGCGAGGAAGATCTGGGCGGACAAGATGGACGAGTGGTACGACGCCGAGGACATAGAGTCGAGGAGACTCAAGTTCCACACACAGACAGCGGGACAGTCACTCACCGCACAGCAACCTCTCAACAACGTCGTCAGGACGACGATACAGGCACTCGCGGGAGTCCTCGGAGGCACTCAGTCGCTCCACACTAACAGCTACGACGAGGCTCTCGCACTTCCGAGTGAGGAGGCGGTCAAGGTCGCTCTCAGGACACAGCAGATCATCGCACACGAGTCGGGAGCCGCCGACGTCGTCGATCCCCTCGGAGGCTCGTACTTCGTCGAGTCGCTCACCGACGAGGTCTACGAGAAGACGATGGACTACATCGACCACATCAAGGAGCTCGGAGACGGCTCCGTCCTAGAGGGTATCTTTGTCGGACTCGACGAGGGATGGTTCCAGAAGGAGACACACGAGTCCGCCTTCGAGTACCAGCAGAGGGTCGAGAGCGGCGACGAGGTCGTCGTCGGTGTCAACAAGTACGTCGAGGAAGAGGACGACCAGGACATCGACATACTCCACGTCGACGAACAGGAGGCGTACGAGACACAGATCAACCGTCTCAACGAGGTCAAGGAGGAGAGAGACGACGAGGCTGTCGACGAGGCACTCGAAGACCTGCGTGAGGCTATCGAGAACGACGAGAACACGATGCCTTACATAGTCGCCGCGGTCAAGGAGTACGCCACGATGGGCGAGATAATGGGAGTCTTCAAGGACATACACGGAGCCTACCACGAGAGCAAGCTGAGAGCGTAAAGTAGTATATAAGAGTAGAGTTCTCTTCTCTCTTCATCTCATCTTCTTCTCTTTTCTGCTCTATTCACGTTTATTTATACTGCAGCGCCGATGTGCTCCGCCTGCTCCTGGTAACGGTTACGTATCGTAACCTCGGTGATGTCGGCGACCTCGGCGATCTCCTGCTGAGTCCTCTTCTCGTTTGTGAGCATCGAGGCGAGGTATATCGCGGCGGCGGCGTATCCCTTTGGCGACTTGCCGCTTGCGAGTCCCTGTTCCGACGTCTCACGTATAATCTTCTTCGCCCTCTCCTCGACCTCGGAGCTGAGCTCAAGCTCTGAGGCTATACGGGGCACGAACTCGACGGGGTCGGTCGGACCGATTTCGAGTCCGAGCTCACGCATTATGTACCTGTAGGTCCTCGCCAGCTCCTTCTCGTCGACACGTGAGACCTCGGCGACCTCGTCTATCGACCTGGGTATGCTTCCCTGTCTCAGCGCGGCGTAGAGTGCGGCGGCTGCGACGCCCTCTATTGAACGTCCCGGGAGGAGATCCTCGTCTACGGCACGTCTCTGTATCATCGAGGCGACCTCACGCGTGTTCTCGGGGACGTTGAGCGCACTTCCCATCCTGTCTATCTCTCCGAGAGCGTACCTCAGACCACGCTCCTTGCCCTTAGCCTGCGACCTCTTGTGCCACTTACGCAGCCTCTTCATCTGGGCGCGCTTGTTCGACGAGAGCGAGTTGCCGAATGCGTCCTTGTCCTGCCAGTCGATCTCTGTCGAGAGACCCTTGTCGTGCATCTTCTCAGTACGCGGCGCGCCTACACGTGCCTTCGAGTCCCTCTCCTCCGAGTCGAATGCCCTCCACTCGGGACCCTGGTCGATATGCCCCTCGTCGACTACGAGACCACAGTCCTGACAGACGGTCTCTCCCCTCTCAGGATCTTCTATGAGGCTGTCGGAGCCACACTCGGGACACTCCAACTCCTCTGACTCCTTGTTCACCTCCTCTGTCTCGTCCTCTTCGTCTCTCTCGTATGTTCTTATTGATGTTGATGTGTTATTGACCATTACACTTATACATTAGTGCCCGAGACATTTAAATGTGTCGGTGACCTTGGGTAAATGTCACCGTCTAACGCACGGTTATGACGGGGACGTCTGAGGTCTCGATCATCTTCCTCGTAGTGCTTCCGAGCATCACACCCGAAGACGACCCTCCGTGTGATCCCATCGTGACTATGTCGACGTCGTGGCTCTCGGCGTAGTCGAGTATCTCGTCGTAGGGGGTACCCTCACGTAACGCAGTCGTGACGCTCAGACCCTCGGAGTCGGCTGTCTCACGTAGCTCTTCGAGGGACTTCTCGCCGCCCTGTTTGAGACCTCCCACGATACTTCTCGGTAGGTCGGCGTTCTGTGACAGCTCGGTGTCGACGACGTAGACGACGTGGAGTCTCGCACCGTACTTCTTCGCCATCCCCATACCGTGTTCGGCTGCGTCTCTTGCCTCGTCGCTTCCGTCCGTCGGCACAAGGACGGAGTCGTAAGACGGCGGCTCTTCTATCCTGTTCCTCTCGGACTCGGCTCCGACTCCGACTCCGTTTCTCACTGTCATCACAGGTACGTCCGACCGTCTCACGACCCTCTCGGTGGTGCTTCCGAGTATGAACCTCTCACGTCCGCTCTTCGCGCTCGTACCCATGGCTATGAGGTCGACGTCGTTCCCGGCGGCGTAATCGAGTATCTCCTCGTGAGCCACCCCCGTCCTCACGACGGGTCTCGCCTCGACTCCATTCTCCTCGGCTTCCTCGACTACTTCGCGCGTCGCCTCACGTCCCTTACTCTCGAACTCCTCGATTATGTCGTGTCTCTCGCCGGTCTCGACGGGTATTCCGCCGTTGACGTCGGCTACGTATATCGGAACCACCTCGGCGTCGTGCCTCTCGGCTACTGAGAGGGCGTGTTCGACGGCGGTGTGTGCCGTCTCGGTTCCGTCGGTCGGGACGAGTATCCTATCGTACATACTGGGCTTACTACAACTCCACTCCCTAAATAAGTCATCCCCGCTTCGGGAGCCATCACTCATCTTTTATTCTGAGGGCTTCGTAGACACACGTATGTCAGAGATTCCCTCCGATCCCCGCGCCGACTATACCTATACTTCCAACTCTGCTTCGGACATTCCCTCATCTGTCGAGTCCATGAAGGATGAGTTCGACTGTGAGGTACGTCTCGACGACTTCTCACGCAGTCTCTACGCGACCGACGCGAGCATATACGAGGAGACGCCCATAGCGGTTACTTTCCCTGAATCGACCGAAGACGTCTCGGACATACTCGACTACTGTTCCCGTAACTCTATACCCGTTCTTCCGAGGGGTGGCGGAACCAGCCTCGCGGGTCAGGCGGTCAACGAGGCGGTCGTCCTCGATTTCACGCGCCGCATGGACTCTGTCGTCGACGTAGACACCGAATCGCGCACCGCGACTGTCGAGGCGGGAGCCGTAGTCGAGGAACTCAACACGCGTCTCGAAGACCACGGTCTCAAGTTCGCGCCCGATCCCGCGTGGAGGGACAAAAGTACGGTAGGAGGCGCGATAGGCAACAACAGTACAGGGTCGCACTCCCTCAAGTACGGAAAGACTGGAGCCTACATAGAGAGATCTGAGGTCGTACTCGCCGACGGAACCGTAACGACCTTCGGCGAGATCAGACTCGAAGAGCTACGTGAGAAAGCCGACCCCGACGGCGACCTCGAAGAACGGATCTACGAAGAGGTCTTGCGTACTATAGACGAAGAGTCGGAGACAGTCGAGGAGACGTACCCAGACCTCAAGAGGAACGTCTCGGGATACAGCCTCGACCGTCTCGTCGAAGAAGCGAAGCACGGAAAGGTCAACCTCGCGCGTCTTCTCGCTGGAAGTGAGGGAACACTCGGTGTTGTGACGCGTGCGACCCTCTCACTCGAAGAGATTCCCGCCGAGAAGTCAGCCGTTCTTCTTAGCTACTCCGATCTCTCCGACGCACTCAAGGACGTCTCGGATGTACTCGACCACGACCCCGCCGCAGTCGAGGTTCTCGACGATGTCCTGATAGACCTCGCACGTGACACAGACGAGTTCTCGGGTGTGGTCGAGATGCTCCCCGACGGAACCTCGTCTGTACTCCTTACTGAGTTCTACGCCGAGGATGACTCCGAGGCGAGGCGCAAGGTCGAGTCGCTCGTCGACGACAGGCTGGGTAACCGCGCATTCGACCATCTCGAAGCCTACGACGACGACAGACGCGAGAGGTTCTGGAAGCTCAGAAAGAGCGGTCTGCCTATACTCCTGTCGCGCACGACCGACGAGAAGCATATCAGCTTCATAGAGGACACCGCCGTCCGTCCCGAAGACCTACCCGAGTATGTCTCGGAGTTCGAGGAGATACTCGAAGACCACGGCACCTTCGCTAGCTTCTACGCCCATGCCGGACCCGGCTGTCTCCACATACGTCCTCTCGTGAACACAAAGACCAACGACGGCGTCGAGAAGATGGAGTCGATAGCTGACGAAGTTACAGACCTCGTCGTCGAGTACGGCGGATCGGTCTCGGGGGAACACGGCGATGGAAGGGCGAGGACCCAGTGGAACTCGAAGCTCTACGGCGACGAAGTCTGGGAGATCTTCAGAGACCTCAAGTCCGCCTTCGACCCTGACTGGATACTCAACCCCGGACAGGTCTGTGGCGACGTGAGTATGACCGATAGTCTCAGACACGGCTCCGACTACTCCCTCGACGCTGGTTCCGAATCCGACTCCGACACCGACTTCGAGACATCGCTCAACTGGGACAACGAAAATGGCTTCGAGGGGATGGTCGAGCTCTGCCACGGCTGTGGCGGATGCCGAGGTAAGCAGGAGACTACGGGAGGTGTGATGTGTCCGACCTACAGAGCGTCGGAGGAGGAGATAACTTCGACGCGCGGTAGGGCGAATCTCCTCAGACGTGCTATGTCGGGAGACCTCGACGCCGACGCCTTCGACACCGAGTTCATGGCTGAAGTAATGGATCTGTGTATCGGCTGTAAGGGCTGTGCGACTGACTGTCCGAGCGGCGTCGACATGGCGAAGATGAAGGCGGAGATAGAGAACGAGTACCACGACAGACACGGTGCGTCGCTCAGGGAGAGGATATTTGCGAACCCGGATAAGTTCCTCTCGCTCGGTAGCACGTTCGCTCCTGTCTCGAACCTCGTCACACAGATTCCGGGAGCGCGTTATCTCTTGGAGAAGACAGTCGGTATCGCACGTGAACGTCCCCTCCCGGAGTTCGAGAGAGAGACGTTCGAGGACAGATTCCCGTCGTCCCGTGTCTCCAAGTCGGAAGCCGAGGCGAAGGCGGTTCTCGTCGTCGATCCCCAGACCAACTACACAAAGCCCGAGGTGGGGATCGCGGCGGTCGACGTCCTAGAGTCGCTCGGTGTCCACGTCGATATACGTACAGATCCGACAGGACGTGCGGCGTACTCACAGGGCTTCGTAGACGGGACCCGTGCGACCGCTGAGGATAACGTCTCGGATCTGGGTACACGTGTCTCGGAGGGATGGGATGTCGTCGCACTCGAACCCTCCGACGCAGTTATGTTACAGTCCGACTATCTGGATCTGATCGCGCGAGACGAAGCCGAAGTCAGAGCCGAAGTCGAGAGGGTCGCGTCTAACACGTACGGCTTCTTCGAGTACGTCGACACCGTCCTCAAAACTCTCCCCGACAGCGAGGACTCTGCGTCTCAGAAACTCGTCTACCACGGACACTGCCACCAGAAGGCTGCGAAGAAGGATCACCACGCTCTAAACGTCTTGGACGAGGTGGGCTACGAAGTTGAAGACCTCGACTCGGGATGCTGTGGCATGGCGGGGAGCTTCGGCTACGAGTCGGAACATTACTCGATGAGTGCCGCGATAGGCGAGATACTCCTCGATCAGATAGAGACGTCCGACGGCGACGTAGTCGTAGCACCCGGGGCGTCTTGCAGGACTCAGCTTGAGGAGTACGACGGCGAAGTAGTACATCCCGTCTTCAAGCTCTCCGAAGCCTTATTGAATTAGATTTATGGAGGCGTGACACGTACTTGGTTCATGTCCTACATCGAGCGGCTCCGAGACAAACCCATAAACATCGCGTACGTAGGCGTCGCAGTCTTCTTCCTAAACCACGTCTTTGAGGTCTTCCTGTCCAAGTACGTCTCGTACGCCCTAATGGGAATAGCACTCCTGCTGTTCGCGTACGGAGTCTACGGAAACATCAGCTCGTCTTCCCCCAGAGACGACTCGTCGGCTTAGAGAGAGAAGCGAACTGCTTAATCCACAGCGCGTCTATATACAGCGTCAGTGTTCCCCATAATCGTCCTCGCGGTCGCCCTGGGAGTCGGAGGGGGGCTTCTCGTAGCCTACTTCCTGAGCTACGTCTCCGCTTACTTCCGAAGAGCACTCTACGGAGACCCCGGTCACGAGAGTCAGACCTGGACGTGGAGAGGACGTGACCCAACAGGAAAGACCGAGGACGACCTCAGACGTGAGTCCTACGAGAGAATAGAGAAGTTCCTCCGGAGACACGGCTACGACTACGTCTCCGAGAAGGAGTTCGACATCGAGGGTCAGACGGTGACGGCACCCTACTACATACTCGACGACGAAATAGCCGTCTTCCTCGACGACTGGCACGACGAGTACCTCGTGTCGAGCACGGGTGTCAGTACTGTACTCATAGGCTTATACGACACTGACCAGTACACTGCACTCAGAAGAGCACTCGGTATCGAGGAGGACTGGCGCGACGAGATCTACTTCGAGGACGACGACGAGATCTCGGATCTCCGTGTCCTCGGGCTCGAACCCGATACCCAAGGAAGCCAAAGCCAGGACAGTGACGGAGACAGTGACAGTGACATGGATATAACCGCAGACGAGGTCAGAGAAGCCTACAGGGAGCGAATAAAGGAGACACATCCCGACCTCAACGACTCCGACGACGCAGACGAGGAGTTCATGCGTGTCCAGGAGGCGTACGAGAGCCTGATGGAGGAGCGTGAGGCAGAACCGTAATTAGTCTCTGTCACCAATCTCCTTTAATGTCAGAGTCAGGGACTGCGGACGTAGAATCCGACTACATAGACCATCCTCTACTCAACGACTCGACAGTGGAGAGGAGGATGTACCAGCTTGAGCTTTCGAGTGCCGCTCTGTCGTCCCCGTCTCTTGTTGTACTCCCGACCGGAACGGGAAAGACGTCTGTCTCTCTCCTCGTTACCGCGGCACGTCTCAACCGTCTCGGGGGTAAGTCCCTACTTCTCGCGCCTACGAAGCCCCTAGTCGAACAGCACGCAGAGTTCTTCCGCGAGGCACTCGAAGTACCTGACTCCGAGATAGTCGTATTCACTGGCGACACCCCACCCGACGAGAGGAGCGATGTCTGGGAAGACGCACGTGTAGTAATCGCTACGCCTCAGGTCATCGAGAACGACATAATCGGGAGCCGTATAGATCTCTCCGATGTCGTACATCTCACATTCGACGAGTGCCACAGGGCGACCGGCGACTACTCGTACGTCTACATAGCCGAGAGCTACGCGAGAGACGCTAAATCCCCGCTCGTGACGGGAATGACTGCGTCACCGGGGTCGAACAAGGAAGAGATACTCGAAGTCTGTGACAACCTCGGGATCGAGAACGTCGAGATAATGACCGAGGAGGACTCCGACCTCTCGGAGTACACACACGACACCGACGTAGAGTGGAAACACGTCGATGTCCCCGACGAGATTCTCGAACTCCGTGACCTGATCGAGGATGTCGTAAAGGACAGGATGGAACGTCTCAAGAGCCTTGGGGTGATCAACACCGCACGCACTGACATCTCGATGAACAAGCTCCTGAGTGCGAGGGGGGAGATACAGGAGATGATTGACAACGACGAGTCGGCGGGCTACTCGGCGATGTCTATACACGCCGAGGTCATGAAGCTACGCCACGCAGTCGAGATAGTCGAGACACAGGGCGTTGACACTCTCGTCTCTTACTTCGAGAAGCTCGAGAACGAGGCTAGGTCTTCGGGCGGAAGCAAGGCGGTCAAGAGACTAATGTCGGAAGACCGGATACAGGAGGCGAGACGCAGAGTCGAGGAGTACGACGGTCTCCATCCCAAGATGGAGGTTCTGAGGCCGTACGTCGTAGACGTCCTGTCGGGAGACGACCCGTCACGTGTCATAGTCTTCACCGAGTACCGCGATACTGCGGCGACACTCACTGACTTCTTCGAGTCCCACGACGGAATCGAGCCACAGAGGTTCGTGGGACAGTCGAACAGGGACGGAGACCCGGGGATGACACAGAAAGACCAGAAGGAAGCCATCGAGGGCTTCAAGTCGGGCGAATCGAACGTCTTAGTCGCCACCTCGGTCGCCGAGGAGGGTATCGACATACCCGAGGTCGACCTCGTCCTCTTCTACGAGCCGGTGCCTTCGGAGATACGGAGCATACAGAGGAGAGGACGCACGGGAAGACAGAGACAGGGAAACGTCGTCGTACTCATCGCCGAGGACACGAGAGACGAGGCGTACTTCTGGTCGGCAAAGAGGAAAGAGAAGAAGATGAAGTCGGAGATGGAGGATCTCAAAGGCGTCGCCGACGAGATCAACGACGAGATAGGTGACAACCAGAGAACTCTCGGCGAGTTCGACGAAAAGGAGGATGACGCCGCCGAGACCGAGACGACCCGTACTGACTCAGGCGTTCAGACTGATACCGAGGAAGACGACAGTATCGTAGTAGTCGCCGACCAGCGTGAGACTAAGTCGAACGTCGTAAAAGAAATTGACCGAAGCGACGACGTCGACGTCCGTCTCGAAACACTCGATGTCGGAGACTACGTCGCCAGCAGCCGGGTGGGTGTCGAGAGGAAGACGACTGACGACTTCGTCTCGAGTATCACGGGAGAGAGATCGGTCTTCGAACAGGTCAAGAATCTGTCGTCGAACTACTCGTCGCCTATGATGGTAGTCGAGGGAACACCCGAGGATCTCTACTCGAAGGGCGTCCATCCCAACGCAGTCAGGGGTGCACTCACCTCAATCTCGATCGACTTTGGAGTCTCTGTCGTCTTCTCACGCGGAGACGAGGACACAGCCGAGCTTCTGATGGCGGCGGCGAGGAGGGAACAGACCGAGAACGACACCGAGGTACAGCTTCACGACGACAAGTCGAGCGCGACAGTCTCTGAACAGCAGGAGTACGTGGTTTCGAGCATCGCCGACGTCGGACGTGTGATAGCTCGGAATCTCCTTGAGGAGTTCGGGACTGTCGAGAACGTCATGACTGCGTCTGTCGAGGATCTCAAGCAGGTCGACAAGGTCGGCGAGAAGACTGCGAGACGTATACGTGAGATACTGACCGAGGAGTACTGAGTCTCTGTGAACTACCCCTGCCTACTCGCCGCCTTCGGCGGCTCCTTGAGGCAGGGGCTTCCTGCTTCCACGACGCGCTTTGCAGACACCGAATTGGTGTCCGTAGGGAGCGCAGTCTCCACAGGCGTTCGTTCGGAGTGTCCCACTCCTACATCTTCAAGACCACGAGAAAGGATGTTCCACGCCGCGTTCGCGTCTCTATCCGCTTCAAACCCACAGGACGGACAAGAGTGTTCCCGCAACCACAGCGGTTTATCAGTCTTGACACCACAGGACGCACACTCTTTCGTCGTTCCGCCGGGTTTCACCGCGACGAAGTGCGTTCCTTCGCGTTCACACTTGTATTCGAGCATCCGCAGGAAGGTTCCCCACGCCGCACCTGCGCGGTTCCGTGAGTTACCCGGCAGTTCGACCAGTCCTTTTGCGTCCAAGTCCTCCACAGCCACCAAGTCGTACTCGGTAGCGTAGTAGTTCGACAACTTGTGGAGGAAGTCACGACGCTTTCGCTTCAACTCGGCGTGGCGTTCAGCCACGACTTTTCGTTGTTTCTCCCAGTTTGCAGACCCGTGTTCTTTCCGAGAGAGGTCACGTTGAGCGCGTTCCAAGTGTTCACGTTCGTCGGACAAGTCAAGCGAGCCGACCGCCGTGCCGTCCGTATCGTGAGCGTACTTGAGAATCCCTACGTCGATACCAACGACTCGCCCGGGATTCTTCGGTTTCTCGGGTGTGGCTTCGTCCACGTCGATGCCGAACGTTGCGAACCATTCGCCTGTGGGTTCTTGCTTGACCGTGACTTGTTTGATGGTCGCGTCCTCGGGAATATCTCGGTGAAGGTGAATCGGAATCTCACCGAGTTTACTCAACCACAACGTAGCCCGACCACTCGTATTCTTGAGTTTGAAGCCAGACTGGTTGTAGGTGAGCGACCGATACTCTCGTGGCGGTTTCCACTTGAGCATCCCTACGGCGCGTCCGTTCTCCTTCTGCGCTTTGAGCGTGGAGAGGTTGTCGTAAACGCGCTTGACGACCATCTGGAGGACTTTTGAGTGAACGTCCCTGAGGTCGTCCCACCACTCTTTGAGGTCAGGAAGCGTGTTCTGTACCTCGTATCGAGCGGGAATCTCGTCTGCCTCGTTGACTTTGTGGAGGACGTGGTTGTAGAGTTGTCTACAAGTATCGACGTGGTGTAGAAGCGTCTCTGTGAGGGCTTCTGATGGGTTGAGTCGATACTTGTAGTTGTAGTGCATCTATGATTCTCGCTCCTCGATAAGTTCGTCCAGTTTCTCTTGGACGAACGAGGAGAGGTTCAGATGGTTGTGTTGAATCCACTCCTCTTGATCCTCACGGATAGAGATGGTTTTTCGCGTTGCCACATCATAAGATATGTAATTTGCATACAAGTAGTTTGTGGATGGCGTGGGCCTGTGGGCCGGTTGTCGCAGAGTGTTTGAGAGACGAAGACGGCGCTGTATCCCCTCCCTACTGTGCTACTCGGTCGCTCCGCTCCCTGCGTTGTGTTGAAAATCGGAGATTTTCATACGTATGCGAATCTCTGATTCGCAACACTCCTTGAGGAAGGGGACTTAGCGCCTGCATTCAAGTTAAAATCCAAACGTCTCCGTTAGGCATAATTCTCGGCGTCCCGAATCTCCGACAATGCTAGAGCTACGTGAAGCCGAACCCTCTGATGTCCCTACGCTTGAGGTAATACGTCAGCAGTCTCTCGAAAGAGGATTCAGCCAAGTCGACGAGTACGACAGGTCGGTCTTCTCACGCCTGATCGAACACGACTCCGACTCGCTTCGTGACGAGATAGACTCGGAGTCGTCGGTCGTCTTAGTCGCCGAGACCGACCTCACACCCGTCTGTTTCGGCGTGCTTGCTGAATCTTCGGAGTCGGTAAGACTCGACGGTCTCTACACCTCACCCAACCACTCGAACTGCGGCTGTGCGAGCCGGATTCTCGACGAGTTCGAGGAGATAGCTGACGACGACGGCTCCATCACTGTCGATGCCCCCCTTAACTCGGTCGGCTTCTTCGAGTCGAAGGGATTCGAGAAGGTGAGAGACAAGCAGAAAGACGGCATAAGGGTAGTTAGACTCGAAAAAGACGCGACAAGTCGCGAAGACGAATAAGAACAGACTTAGTTAAGTTAGCTACATCCGGTTGAGAGGCTCGTTCTGTGTCCTGAGGCTCTCGGGCAGATTCGTGTCTCCGGTGAGGTACTCGTCTATCTCCCTCGCGGCGTCTCTTCCGTCGGCTATCGCCCAGACGACGAGCGACGCGCCTAAGTTAGCGTCTCCCGCGGCGAAGACTCCGTCTGCTGTCGTCATCATCGAGTCGTCCGTTTCGAAGGTTCCGTCGTCGCCTATCTCGACGCCTATCTCGTCGAACGGGTTACTGTCGGGACCCGTGAATCCTATGGCTATCAGGACGATGTCGGCGGGAATTTCGAGGTCGGGGTCTATGACCTCCTTGTCGACGCGGTTTCCGTCGTCGTCGTACTCCCACTCGACCCTCTCGGCTTCGAGGTAGTCGACCTCGCCGTCTCCGTCGTCGTCGACGAATCCAGTCGTGTTGACGCTGAACTCCTCGACTCCGTCTTCCTCCTGAGCGTACGACTTCTTGTAGGTCAGCTTCTGTTCGGGCCAGGGGTTGTCCTCGGATCTCTCCTTCGGCGGCTTCTTGTTTATGCCTATCTGGACTACCTGTTCGGCTCCCTGTCTGTGGGCGGTAGCTACACAGTCGGCACCCGTGTCTCCGCCACCCATCACGACGACGTTCTTGCCCTCGGCGTCTATGCCGTTTTTGGCTTCCTTGCCCGCCTGTCTCCTATTATCGTCGGTGAGGAACTCCATAGCGAAATGGATGCCGTCGAGGTCACGTCCGGGTAGTGTTATGTCACGGTGTTTCTGGGCTCCGACGGCTATACACGATGCGTCGTACTCCTCGGTGAGTTTCTCGGGTTCGACTTCTTCTCCGACACCAGCGTTCGTCTTGAGCTCTATGCCCTCCTCTCTTAGCTGGTCGACACGTCTAGCGACCCTGTCCTTGTCGAACTTGAAGTCGGGAAGTCCGTAGGTCATCAGACCGCCTATCTCGTCGTCCCTCTCGAAGACAGTGACGTTGTGTCCCGCCCTGTTTAGCTGCTGTGCGGCGGCGAGTCCCGCGGGTCCGCTTCCGACGACCGCAACCTCGTAGTCGGTGCGTTTCTCGGGTGGCTTCGGCTCTATCCAGCCTTCCTCCCAGCCCTTGTCGGAGATCGCTCTCTCTATGCTCTTTATCGTGACAGCGTCGTCGTTGTAAGCGAGCGTACACGCGTCCTCACACGGAGCGGGACAGACGTATCCCGTGAACTCGGGGAAGTTGTTGGTGGCGTGGAGCCTTTCGAGTGCCTCCTCCCAGTCGTCCCTGTACACGAGGTCGTTCCAGTCGGGGATTATGTTCCCGAGGGGACAGCCCCCCATACACGTCGGGACTCCACAGTCCATACATCTCTCACCCTGGTCGTCTAGCTCGTCCTCGTCCCAGTCGGTGTCCCAGACCTCGTCGTAGTCGTCCTTCCTGTCTTCTGGGTCACGTTTGCCTATCGGCTTCCGGCTGTGTCTCTGGTATCCGTCGGGATGTTTCTCAGCCATCAGTCATCACCTCTTCCTCTCTCTGCTGTCTGAGGAGGCTTCGGGGGTGGCGAGACACGTATGTCCTCGCCCTCTTCGAGACGCTCCTCGACGACCTCGGCGTAGGGGTCGGGCATCACCTTGACGAAGGAGTCGACGTACTCGTCCCAGCTGTCGAGTATCTCGCGTGCCTTCTTGCTTCCCGTGTACCTGTGGTGGTTCTCGACCATGCGTCTGACTATGTGTTCGTCTCTGTCGTCGAACTCGTCTATATGTACCATTCCCTTGTTGACCTTCGACTCGAAGTCGCCCGACTCGTCGAGGACGTAGGCTTCTCCGCCGCTCATTCCTGCGCCGAAGTTCTTACCCGTCTCGCCGAGTATGACCGCAATACCGCCGGTCATGTACTCACAGCCGTGGTCTCCGACTCCTTCGACGACTGTCTTGACTCCCGAGTTTCTGACGGCGAATCTCTCTCCGGCGACTCCGTTGAAGTAGGCTTCTCCTCTCGTCGCGCCGTAGAGTGCGACGTTTCCTATGAGTATGTTGTCGTCAGCCTCGTACTCTGCCTCGTCGGGAGTGCGTACGATTATCTTTCCGCCCGAGAGACCCTTTCCGAGGTAGTCGTTGGCGTCTCCGTCGAGGTCTATCGTCATTCCGTGTGAGAGGAACGCACCGAGGCTCTGTCCCGCCGAGCCTTCGAGGTCTAGCTTTATGGTGTCATCGGGGAGTCCGTCGTCTCCGTACCTCTCGGCGACCTCGGCACTCAGCATAGTGCCGAGAGTCCTGTTCCTGTTCTCGATCTTCCTCTCTATCTCGACGCGCTCGCCGTCTTCGAGTGCGGGGCGCGCTTCCTCTATGAGCTCATTGTCGAGCTTCTCGTCGATCTTGTGGTTCTGTTCGACCGTCTTCGTCTTCTCGTCTTCCGACTCGGGGAGTTCGAGAACCTGTGAGAGGTCGACCTTCTGAGCCTTAGGATGCTCGACGTCGTTGTTGTGTCTGAGCTTGTCGACGCTTCCGATCATCTCCTCCATCGTCTTGAAGCCGAGATCCGCCATTATCTCACGTACCTCCTGAGCCATGAACCTCATGTAGTTGACGACGAACTCGGGTCTTCCGGGGAACTTATCACGCAGGTCGGGATCCTGTGTCGCGACTCCGACCGAACACATGTTGGTGTGGCACTTCCTGAGCATCACACAGCCACACGTGATGAGGGGAGCGGTTCCGAAGCCGTACTCCTCCGCGCCTAAGAGCGCGGCGACGGCTATGTCACGTCCCGTCTTCATACCTCCGTCGACACGTAGCTTTATACGTGATCTCAGGTCGTTTGCGAGGAGAACCTGGTTCGCCTCGGCTAAGCCGAGCTCCCAGGGTAGTCCCGCGCTCTTTATACTCGTCTTCGGCGAGGCTCCTGTGCCTCCTGACTCTCCGCTTATGAGGAGGGCATCAGCCTTCGCCTTCGAGACTCCCGCGGCGATAGTTCCTATCCCCGCTTCGGAGACGAGCTTGACGTGGACATCAGCGTCGGTGTTCGAGCACTTGAGGTCGTGTATGAGCTGTGCGAGATCCTCTATCGAGTAGATGTCGTGGTGGGGCGGCGGCGATATGAGATCGACTCCGGGAGTCGTGTACCTCGTCTCGGCGATTATCTCGTTGACCTTACCGCCGGGGAGATGTCCGCCCTCTCCGGGCTTCGATCCCTGAGCCATCTTAATCTCGATTCCCTCGGCGTTCTTGAGGTAGTTCGATGTCACGCCGAACCGTCCGCTCGCGACCTGCTTGATCTTACACTCCTTCTCGGTGTCGAACCTCTCGACGGGCTCGCCACCTTCTCCCGATCCTGCTTTTCCGCCTATTCGGTTCATCGCTGTCGCGAGCGTCTCGTGAACCTCCTTCGACAGAGATCCGAACGACATCGACGACGAGAAGAACCTCTTACAGATCTCCTCGACGGGCTCGACCTCCTCTATGGGTATCGAGTCGGAGTTCTCGGTGTCGAACTCTAAGAGACCGCGTAGGGTCTGGAGGTTCTCCTCCTGTTGGTTGATTATCGACGAGAACTCCTTGTAGGTCTCGTAGTCGTCCGCCTGTGCGGCGTGCTGGAGCTTTCCTATAGTCTGTGGGTTCCACTGGTGGAACTCGCCGTCACGTCTCCAGTAGAACTCGCCTCCCTGTTCGAGCTCTAAGTTGCCTTCGACCGTCTCTCCGAAGCCGAGTTCGTGGCGTTCGAGTAGGTCTTCTTCGAGATCCTCGATTCCTATTCCCTCAGTTCTCGCGGTCGTGCCCTCGAAGTACTCGTCGACGAACTCCGAGTCGAGCCCTATCGCCTCGAATATCTGGGCTCCCTTGTAGCTTTCAAGGGTCGAGATACCCATCTTAGACATCACCTTGAGGAGACCGTCCTCGACGGCGTGGACGTACTTGTCTATCGCCTCGTCGGGGTCGAACTCTATCTCGCCGTCGAGTACCAGGTCGTGTATCGTGTCGTAGGCGAGGTAGGGGTTGACTGCGTCGGCACCGTAGCCTATCAGAGTACAGAAATGCTGGACTCCACACGGCTGTCCCGTCTCAAGCACGAGACCGACACGTGTTCTGAGACCCTCACGTATCAGATGGTGGTGTACCGCACCTGTGACGAGGAGACTCGGTATCGGAACCCTGTCCTCGCTCGTCTTCCTGTCAGAGAGGACGAGTAGCTCGTATCCGTCGGTAATCGCCCTCACAGCCTCGTGTCTGACCTCCTCGACAGCCTTCCTGAGGTCTTTGCCCTTCTCGTAGGTGACGTCTATCTCGTACGACTTGATTCCGTTCTGGTTAATTCGCTTTACAGCCTCAAGCTCCTCGTTCCTCAGAACCGGAGAGTCGAGTGTGAGCTGACGGCAGTGTTCGGGGGTCTCTCCTAGGATGTTGTTCTGCCGACCTATGTTACTACGGAGCGATGTGACAGTCTCCTCACGTATGTAGTCGAGGGGCGGGTTAGTGACCTGAGCGAAGAGCTGTTTGAAGTAAGTGAAGAGGGTTTTGTTCCTCTCCGAGAGGACTGAGGGCGGAGTGTCGTTACCCATAGCTCCTATGGGGTCTTTGCCTTCCTCAGCCATCGGCTGTATCAGACGTTCGACGTGTTGGAGCGTGTATCCGAAGCTCCTCTGGTAACGCGATATGTCGCCGTCTCCGTACTCTCCGAGACCGTACTCTGGAACGGGATCTTTCTCGTCGACGAGATCTTCGAGACTGACGCGGTTCTCATCGAGCCAGTCGGAGTACTTCTCGTCCGTGAGACCCTCGAAGACCTCTTCGTCGGGTATTATACGTCCCTCGTCGGCATCCGTCGATACCATCGACGAGCCATCCGACCTTTGGTCGGAGACGTCCGCAAGGAACATCTGTCCGGGCTGTAGCCTGCCTTTCTCCTCTACGTCCTCGGGAGGAGTGTCGAGTACACCCGCTTCGCTCGCCATTACGAGACGGTCGTCCTCTGTGACGTAGTACCTGCACGGTCTCAGACCGTTTCTGTCGAGAACCGCGCCGACGCTGTATCCGTCGGTGAATGCGACGAGTGCGGGACCGTCCCACGGCTCGACTATGCTAGAGTGGTAGTCGTACCAGTCCCTTCTGTCATCGTCGATGCTCTCGTCCTTGTCCCACGCCTCGGGTATCAGCATCCGGAGGCTCTCGGGGAGCGACCTCCCGCTCTCTACGAGGAGTTCGAGGACGTTGTCGAGTACCGCGGTGTCGCTCTGTCCCTCCTCTGTGACGGGCTTGAGCTTGTCTATGTCGTCGCCGAAAGTCGGACTTTCGAGGTCGGCTTCGCGCGCCTTCATCCAGTTGAAGTTGCCCCTGAGTGTGTTTATCTCGCCGTTGTGTACGATAGAACGGTAGGGATGTGCGAGCTCCCACGCTCCGAGAGTGTTGGTCGAGAAACGTGAGTGGACGAGTGCGAGGCTCGAAACCACGTCTCCGTCGGAGAGGTCGCGGTAGTAGCTCCTGACCTGAGCGTTCGTGAGAAGACCCTTGTAGACGATCTTTCTCCTGTCGAGAGAACAGATGTAGAAACGTTCCTCGCCCGCGGGCTTCTCCTCCTCGACGGTGTTCTCTATGACACGTCTCAGGACATAGAGATCCGAGTCGATCTCGTCGGCTGCCTTCTCGTCTCTGTCTCCGGGACGCACGAAGAACTGTTTGACGTCGGGCTCCGACTCTAAGGCAGTCTCCCCGAGGTCGGAGTTGTCGGTCGGCACGTCTCTCCAGGCGAAGACCTCGTATCCCTCGTCGTCGGCGGCGTTCTCTATTAGATCACGTAGCTCGGGCTGTTTCTCCTCGTCGTCGGGGAAGAAGACCTGTCCGACGCCGTACGAGTCGAATCCGAGACCGTCGACCTCTTCGACCTCCGACTCGAAGAATCCGTGGGGCTTCTGTATCAGAATACCCGATCCGTCTCCTGTGTTCTCCTCAGCACCTCTCGCACCTCTGTGGTCGAGGCTTTCGAGCATCTCGAGAGCGTCCTCGACTATCTCGTGGCTCTTCTCGCCAGAGAGGTTCATCAGGACGCCTACTCCGCAGTTGTCGTGTTCGTGTGACGAGTCGTAGAGTCCACACGACTCGAACTCCGAGTTCAACGGCATGGAGAGTCCACCTCCTCCGTCTGGTTCTCGCGTTCGTGTGCGTGTGTAATCCTCGCGGGCACACGTACCCGATCCGTAGAAGTATGTATGACAGTCATTCCCAGTAGAATTTCGTTCTGCTACGGTAAAACTCTTAAGATTGACTCCGTAATATCCGAAGAGATTCAAGTCCTATGTCGAGCATATTCGGGTCAGAGTCTGAGACCGAACTGTCGTCAGAACAGGACGGAGAGCCGCGTGTCATGGGAGTCGACAGCGAAGACGCCGAGACTCTCATAAACGCGCTGTCGTCGGCAACCTCACGTGAAATACTCGCTGAGATACACGACTCTCCATCTACGCCGTCGGAGATAGCCGCTGAGACCGACACGACGGTACAGAACGCGCGTTACCACCTCGGAAAGCTACAGGACGCCGACCTGATCCGTGTCGCCGACACCAAGTACTCCGAGAAAGGTAGAGAGATGAGTATATACGCGCCCTCGGAGGAGCCCCTCTTAGTCTTCGTGGGGCGCGAGGACGACTCATCGACATCGGGAATCAAGGACGCCTTAAAGAGTATATTTGCCGCCATACTCGGACTCGGCGTTGTAAGTCTCGGTGTCGAGTGGGTGGTCGAGTCTCAGACTTCGGCTCCTGCGCCGACTCCCGAGGACACAGGAAGCAGTGGTGGAGGTGGAGTCGGTATACAGTCGACCGAACAGCTTCAGGCTGAGACAGCACAGCAGGCGTCACAGACGGTTCCTCCGGGAGTCCTCTTCTTCGCTGGTGGAGTAGTCGTCCTACTCGGTGTCTTCGCGTGGTGGTACCTGAGGAAGAAGTAAGCACCACAACCAACTTATACCTCTCGTGCCCTTAGACCAGACATGGATGTCACACGAGGAGTCTTCCCCGCGATAGTTACACCCTTCGACGACGAGGGAAACGTCGACTACGACGCCTACGAGTCCAACATACGAAGGCTTGAGGACGCGGGGGTTGACGGGATAGTTCCGTGTGGATCGACGGGAGAGAGCGCGACACTCACCCACGAAGAACACAAGAAGGTCGTGGAGACCGCCGTCGAGGTCGCCGACAAGCCCGTCATAGCGGGCACAGGTTCTAACTCGACCCACGAGGCACTCGAACTCACCAAACACGCCGAGGAAGCGGGTGCCGACGCCGCTCTCCTCATCTCACCTTACTACAACAAGCCCAACGACTCGGGTCTGACGAAGCATTACGAGACGGTTGCCGACGAGACGGATATACCTCTGATACTCTACAACGTCCCGAGTAGAACGGGTCAGAACATGTCTACGGACGTCGTCGTAGAACTCGCCCACCATCCCAGCATAGTCGGGATCAAGGAGGCGAGCGGCGACATAAACCAGATCAGCGAGCTGTGTAGAAGGACGCGCGACGAGGAGTTCGAGGTCGTATCGGGAGACGACGCCATGACCCTACCTCTCATGAGCGTCGGAGGCTCGGGAGTCATAAGTGTAGTCGCCAACATCTTCCCCGAGGCTATGTGTGACCTCGTCTCGGCGTGTGACGAGGGCGACTACGACGAGGCGCGCGACCTACACCACGAACTACTTCCCGTATTCGACGCGATGTTCGTCGAGACGAATCCGATACCCGTCAAGAAGGCGATGGAAGTCCTTGGCTACTCGGGGTCGGGTCTACGTCTCCCTCTCGACGACATAAGCGACGAAAACGCCGAGGTAGTCAGAGACGCCGTGGAGGGATTCGAGAATGACTGACGGTGAGACGGGGACTGAGGCGGAGACGAAGGTCGCAGTCGCGGGCGTCCGTGGACGTATGGGACGTCTCATACTCGACGTCATAAAGACGAGGAACACAGTCGAACTCGTCGGCGCGGTCGACAGGAACGGCGTCGGGGACGAGATACGTGAACACGGCGTCGAGATAATGTCGCCCGACGAAGCCGAGGAGGCTTTCGACGAAGCCGACGTAGCTATAGAGTTTACCTCACCCGAGGGGACACAGAGGTTCGTCGAAGCCGCCTTATCGACACGTACGCCTCTCGTGACGGGTACGACGGGTCTCACCGACGAGACCGAGTCGAAAGTAGAAGACGCCGCCGACGAGATACCCGTGCTCCAGTCGAGTAACTTCGCGACGGGTGTGAACGCCTTCTGGGAGATAGTCGAGGAAGCCGCGTCGCTTCTCCCGGGGTACGACTACGAGGTGACAGAGACCCACCACAGACACAAAGTCGACGCGCCCTCTGGTACCGCGCTCACGACGGTAGAGAGGATAGAAAACGGCATAGGAGACCGCGAACACGTCCACGGAAGAGAGGGCGATTCTCCGAGGGGTGACGAGATAGGAGTACACGCCCGCAGAGCGGGAGAGATCGTCGGCGAGCACGAAGTTCTGATATCCGGTGAGGGCGAGTCTGTCATAATAAAGCACAGAGCCGGAGAGAGACGTGCCTTCGCAGCGGGTGCGGTCGACGCCGGAGTCTTCCTAGCCGGACAGGAGCCGGGTCTCTACGGAATGGACGACGTTCTCGACCTGTAATGTAACTAATCTAATATACTCACCGAGGAAAACAGACGTATTGACCACCTCCACGCCCTAAAGGACGTGGAATCCCGTCACGGGATTTCGGGTACAGACACCGTACCCATCCGGTTTCAACCCGCATTAGCCGGAAACCGGCGACACACCGGAGAAACTGTCGTTTTCTTCCGGTTAGGGTTGTGGCTGGGTCAACTCAGCCCCGTCTCCAACCGAGTCATTAACCAGAGACTTTTGCTCTGGTTTCTCTCCGTTGGAGTAGTACCAATATGTAACTCTTCAGAGCTATTAAAACATAGTGTGAAATCCGGTAGGTCTACGTAGTCCGTAGGTTAGGAGTGTTGTCGCTTGACCCCCGTTCGTCAATCTTCGATTGACGTGCTTGCTAATCACAGATTAGCGAACGCCTGAAGACGGGGGTATGCGCTCGACTATATATCAGACTTCTCCTTCGTAGACTATCTCGGCGGGTCCCTTCATCATCGCCGATCCGTCCTCGAAGCTTATCCAGAGGTCGCCGCCGCGTGTCTGTATCCGCAGTTCTCCGTCGTCGTCAGTCTTTCCGAGTTCGCGCGCTACCGCGCCGACTGCGACACTTCCCGTGCCACACGACAGAGTCTCTCCCTCGACGCCCCTCTCGAAGGTTCTTATCTTGTAGCCGTCTTGAGTCGGAGACGCGAAGTTGACGTTCGAGCCCTCAGGAAAGACGTCGGCGTGGCGTATACCGGGAGCCTCTTCCTCGACATCTATCTCATCAGCCTCATCGACGAAGACCACTGAGTGTGGGACTCCTGTGTTACACGAGGTCAGACTGTAGCCGCCGATCTCCTCCTCGACTATACGTCTCTCGGCGGGGACGTCTTCGGGATCGAAAGAAGGCTCACCCATATCTACGGTAACCATCTGTTCGCCGTTCTCTCGGCTGTGTCTCGTCTCCTTGACTCCATCGAGTGTCTCGACATCCACCGTGACGGTCACATCCGAATCCGACTCATCGACGAAGCCCTCTTCCACGGCGTAAGCCACGAGACATCTCACGCCGTTCCCACACATCTCGACCTCTTCTCCGTCAGGCTGGTAGAGTGACATACGTACGTCGTTGTCTCGGCTTTCGGGCTTCTGTAGGAAGAGGACTCCGTCGCCGCCTACCCCGAAACGTCTCTCGCAGTACTCAGACGCGAAGCCCTCCTTGTCCCCGACGGCTTCGGAGTCCCACTCATCGACTATCAGAAAGTCGTTGCCGTTTCCGTGTGCCTTCGTGAACTCGGTCATCTATATCATGTCGAGGGATTGACCCCGAGTACCTTCCTCATTATCTGTCCGAGACCGAACGAACAGAGTATGTACCATCCTAGCCACGCCTGTACAGGACCTATAAGTGTCGAGTTGAACTCTATCGCGCCGTCGGTGAACGGCGTGTTTATCGTCGGCATCTCGCCCGCGGTTTCGAGTATCATCGGCTGTCCCGTCCGGCTCGTGAAGTTCCAGTAGAGCCACATGAAGATGGGTATCGTCATCATCATTATCCACACCGAGGGACGGAACTGCATCTTCATGATGCCCATCTGTTCGGAGAACATCTCCTTCTGCTCCTCCTGGAGCTGTGCCTGCTGTGAGTCGTCTCCTCCCATCTGAGCCTCCTTCATCTCCGACTGTATCTCCTTCAGCTCCTCCTGTTTCTTATTTACCCAGTCCCAGTCCATCAGGTACATCTGGAGGAAGCTTGAGTACAGACCCGTTAATGTCGCGAGTATGAGTATTATGATGTAGTAGGGAAGACCCAGTGACGTGTGGAGGGGAGCAAAGACGTTGTTTAGTGTGCTTCCTATCGCGTCCTGTACTGTCGCGTTCGAGTATCCGAAGAAGATGAAGAAAGCACCCACTGCGGCGACAGCCTTGTCGACGGTGCTCCACGAGGCGTCGACTTCCTCAACGTCGCTGTCTCCCGACCCCGTGGGGGATGTAGACGTAGAATCCGACGAGTCGCCGTATAGGACATCTTCGACAGCCTCGGTATCGGATATTACGAAGCCTTCGCCGTCGTCCGCTTCAGTCAGTATCCCTCTCTCTATGAGACGGCCCCACTGACCGCTCGTAATCTCCGAGTTAACGTCACTCCAGAGTATCTCACCTTCCGACTCCTCTATCTCAAGGAGTCTCTCAAGGGACGAGGAGAGACTCGGGTCTTCGCTTATAAGCTCCTCTGTCTTCTTCCTTACGCTCATTCGTCGGGGATAGGTACTCCTCTACAAAAGTCCTTTCGTATCTCATGTCGGCGTCGGCGTCAGCGTCAGACTTCCGTCGGACAGCTTACCAGTATTTATTAACCCCTTGAACGAAGCATTAACGACATGAAGACGAAGTACCTCTTGGCTCTGGCGGGCTTTCTTCTGCTCGTGTTTGCGACGTCTCCTGTCTCGGCACAGGAGACACGTACGGGAGGCAACGTAATAGTAGAAGACGGGGAAACAACTGAGAGCATAAACGCCTACGGTGGAACAGTCCTGGTTCGGGGAACAGTCGACGGCAACCTCAAAGCCTACGCGGGTACCGTTACCATCGACGGGAATGTCAAAGGAGACGTCAAGGTGTACTCGGGAACCGTTGCGATCAACGGAAACGTCACGGGCGATGTCGAGGCTAATACGGGGAATCTCCTGGTGGGCGAGTCGGCGAGGATCTCGGGCAGCCTCAACGCGAGTGCCGGGAGTGTCCTGATACAGGGACACGTAGGAGGGAACTCGACACTCAGGACTTCGAGCCTCAGCCTTGGGGACAACGCCGTCATAGGAGGCGACCTGCGTTACACAGCTGAGGACTACACACGTGGCTCGGGAGCACAGATAGGCGGTAAGACCGAGAAGATAGAGACTAAGCCGGGGTCGAGCGACTCCTTGCTACCGTCGTGGGTCTTCTCTGTCTACGGCTTCCTCGTCAACCTCGTCGTAGGTCTGATACTTATATACGTTTTCCCTGGGCTCTCAGACGCCGTAGCCGACGAGGTCGTCTCCGAACCCGTCGAGTCTGGAGGTGTGGGACTCCTCGTCGCAGTCGGTGTTCCGGTAGGATTAATCTTGGTGAGTATAACAGTCATAGGTATTCCGATAGCCCTCGCCCTCGGTCTACTCTTCGTTATCACCCTCTGGATATCGTCTGTCTACGGAAGCTTCTCTCTCGGATCTTGGATACTCTCACTCGAAGGCTTCAGGAACAGATGGCTTTCGCTCGTCCTCGGACTCCTCGTCTCCTCGATACTCGGTATGATACCCTTCGTCGGAGGCATCGCTGGAGCCGTGATAACCCTCATAGGGCTCGGCGGTCTGTCGGTAGCGTTACGCAGAACTTACAGTAGCAACGGTAAGACGGGATCTTTCTAGACTAGCCCTGTCTGACGCGTTCGGCGACCGCTTTTCCAAAGTCGTCAGCTCCGGCGTCGCCGCCTCCGCCTATGTCTGGCGTCCTGACCTCCCCCTCGGCGAGAACGTCGCCTAAGGCATCCATTACGCGTTCCGACGCTTCTTCCTCTCCGAGAGTGTTGAGGAGCATAGCACCCGCCCAGATAGTAGCCGTGGGGTTCGCCCTGTTCTCACCAGCGTACTTCGGCGCGCTTCCGTGTAACGGCTCGAACATACTCGTCCCCTCGGGATTTATGTTGCCTCCGGGCGAGAGACCGAGCCCTCCCTGTATCATAGCTCCGAGGTCGGTGACTATGTCGCCGAACATATTGGGGGTCACGACTGTCTCGTAATGGTCGGGGTTCTTCACGAACCACATCGTCGCGGCGTCGACGTAGTTGAACTCGTGTTCTATACCCGAGTAGTCCTCGCTGACGTCCTCTATGACCTCCCTCCACATGCCGTATATGTCACTCAGGACATTCGCCTTGTCGATACCTGTGACGCGGTCATGACCCTCCGACTCGGCGTGGTCGAAGGCGTACTCGACGACTCGCTCTGACCCTTCGCGCGAGATGCTACCGATCTGGTAGGCGATCTCCTCGGCGTCTGTCTCTATGTCGAGACCGAACTTCGTCTTGTAAAGATTCCTCTCAACCTCAAGCTCAGCCTCAGTCTTTCCTTTCGCGCGTCCCCCGAGACCTATGTAGAAGTCCTCGGTGTTCTCCCTCACTACCGTGAAGTCTATGTCGTCGGGTGTCTTGTTCTTGAGAGGCGTCTCCACGCCTTCGAGGAGCTTCACGGGACGCAGGTTGACATACTGGTCGAACTCGAAACGCAGCTTCAGAATTATTCCCTTCTCTAAGACTCCGGGCTCTACCCTCGGGTCTCCTATGCTCCCGAAGTATATGGCGTCGTACTTAGATAGCTCGTCTAAGGCGGAGTCGGGGAGTATCTCACCCGTATCGAGGTAGTGGTCGGCTCCGTACGGGTACTCCTTCCAGTCTAAGCCGAAGTTACAGACGTCGCTCGCTGCTTCGAGGACACGCTGTCCCTCCTCGACGATCTCGGGTCCTATTCCGTCGCCCTTTATCACGGGAATCTCGTACATACAGACGTATCGGTGCGTGTCTTCCTTAGGAGTTCCGAGTCGGTGTCATACGTTCGTCTGACGAGGTTTTATGTCTCGGTGGCACGGAGACTCTAACAAGAGTGAAACCTCTCTGCCGACTCACAGGACACGACTGGAGTTCCTACCAGATGGAGGACTCACAGGAGGAGCACGACGGCTGTACGGAGATACTGTTTACGACCTTCCGTACGTGCAGGAGATGTGGTGAGAGAGAGGTCAAGAAGAAGAGACGTGAGGTTGTCGAGAGTGGAGGGACGGAGGCTGACACGGATGACGAGACCGGGGGTAGTTCCCGGGGAATCCATCGAAGCCCGGATAGGGAACAGACGGCTGAAACGCAGAAGGAGAAGACAGCCGGATCTCCGACACCGACACAGTCTCCGTCTCAGGACAGAACCGAATCCCCGGTCTCGGGTTCGTCAGCCTCCGGAGCCAGAACAGTTTCTGAGACCACCACTGACAACACCGAATCCAATACAGTAACGAGCGACGGAGGAGATGTCTTCGAGTCGGATAGCTTTGACCTCGACTCCCAGACCCAGACACACGAGGAGACAGACGAGGAGGCGACTGACGCGGATCAGGACGAAGGAGTCGAAATACTGACCGGCTCGTCCTCGTCCGGCTCCTCAACGTCCGAATCGGATATGGATGGAGAGTCCGACTCCGTGGATCAGGACATACCGGGAACTGACTCCGGTTCGGAGGATAACGGCTCAATTTCCGACTACGTCTCCGGTGATGCCGATGGCTCAACGACAGAAACACAGACAGGTAGGGACGCAAAGACACCGGCAGAGACTGAGACACCGTACGAGACATCCTTCGATGGTTCTGGTTCATCCGATGAGGTCTCCGAAACGTCGCTGTCGTGCTCCTCGTGTGGTTCTACCTTCGAGTCGTCAGAGTCTCTAAGAGAAGGCGATATCTGTCCAGACTGCCAGTCGTCGTACCTCGGATAAAAAAGTTTAGTCTCAGTTCTCGGAGCGCGTCTTGTCTTCGAGGATGCTCTCGGCGATCTCCTCGGTGTCACTTCCACTAAGAGCCGACTCAACGAGAAGATGTCCTACAATACTCGCCGGACTTATAACGGTGTCTGCGCCGGCTCGCCTAAGTTTCTCGACGTTCTCCTGTTCGGTTGCTGCGGAGACGAGTCTCACGTCAGGGTTAAGCTGGCGAGCCGTTAGGACTGAGAGGGCGTCCTCCGCGTCGTTGTTGGTGGCTGCCACGACAGCAGACGCTGTGTCTATCCTGGCCGTCGTGATAGCTTCTTCGCTACTCGGATCCGCCTTCAGGACGTTGTATCCTCTCTCACCGAGTTCGCCGGCAGAGTCCTCGGTAACAATTACGAACTCAACCCTTCCGTCTAACTCACGTAGTATCGGCTCGGTGAGGTCTCCGTATCCCAGAACTATCACGTGGTTCTCAAGGAGTTCGAGTTCTGATGTGGTCATCCTTCCGAGTGCAGTCGTGAGACGCTTTTCTATTGCCGGCGTGAGCACAGCACCCACGGCGACTGCGAAACCCGCTGTCCCTACTACTATCAGAGACAACGTAAATGTTCGTGTGAGCTGTGTAGTCGGAACTCCGTCGCCGTATCCTACGGTACTGATGGTTACAACGGTGTAGTAGAATGCGTCGAGGGGCGTAGCTATCTGGCTGTAGCCGTCGCGTAGGACATACGATCCCACGGTTCCGTAGAGTACTACGACGGAGAGTATAACGACGGCAGCTGTCTGGGTGTCGGAGAGCGGGTGTCTTCTGTCGAAACTCGATCTACTCAAGAAGACTGACGGTACCGCGGCGAGCGAAAGAAGTATCAGAGGAACCGAAAGAAGGCTCGACTGGACGACACCTTGGAGGGCAGCTATCGGCAGGAGAACTAGAGTCATATACCACGCTATCCGGAGACGTCTTGTGAGACCCCACGCGCTCACGAGGAGAGCAAATCCCGTGAAAGATCCCGTGAGACTCACCACTCTTCTCACGAACTCGGGTACATGACGTGCGACTGGCGCGAAACGCGACACTGACGCGAGGTTAACTACTCCCGTGACGAGCGAGAGACAGCCGACCGAGGCGGCGAGCACAGCCACGAACTTTTCTCTTTTCGTCGTAGACCCTCCCGGGTCTTCGTATCCTACTCACCTGAGTTAACACTGTCGACAGTTTCCACCAAAGATTTATATACTATGGACGCTTACTTCTCGTAACAATGAAGCTAACCGTAGGAGAAGTACGTTCGAGCGACGCAGGTCAAGGAAAGGCTTACGTCGACCAGAGAGCGATGAAGGAGCTCGGGATAGTCTCGGGAGACATAATAGAGATAAAAGGTGAGCGCACGACAGTCGCGAAGGCTTGGCCCGGATACTCCGAGGACACCGGAAAAGGTATAGTACGTATCGACGGAAGCGTACGTAAGAACGCAGGCGTCGGAATAGACGACCACGTCGACGTCAAGAAGACAGAGGCAGAGAAAGCCGACTCGGTGAGTATCGCGCCAGTCTCACAGAAGATCAAGATACGTGGCGGAACCGGCTACATGAAGAGGGTTCTCTACGGCAGACCCGTCACGAAGGGCGACAACATACGTGTCGAGATGATAGGCAACCGTATCAAGTTCGCTATCACCGACACACAGCCCTCGGGTGCTGTCGTAGTCGGCGACAAGACACAGATCGAGATCTCGGAGGAGCCCGTCTCCGAGGAGGAGGTCGAGGGACAGAGGGGCTCTGTCACCGACACGACCTACGAGGACATAGGAGGTCTTGAGGACGAGCTAGAACAGGTGCGCGAGATGATAGAGCTCCCTCTCCGCCACCCGGAGCTCTTCGAGGAGCTCGGTATTGAGCCGCCGAAGGGTGTTCTCCTACACGGACCTCCCGGAACGGGTAAGACACTCATAGCGAAGGCGGTCGCCAACGAGGTCGACGCACATTTCGAGACCGTATCGGGACCTGAGATAATGTCGAAGTACTACGGTGAGTCGGAGGAACAGCTCAGAGAGATATTCGAGGAGGCTGAGGAGAACGCGCCGACAGTGATCTTCTTCGACGAACTCGACTCTCTCGCACCAAAGAGGGAGGACTCGGGAGAGGTCGAGAGACGTGTCGTCGCACAGCTTCTGTCTCTGATGGACGGTCTCGAAAGCCGGGGTGACGTCATAGTAATCGGCGCGACCAACCGTGTCGACGCAGTCGATCCCGCACTCCGCAGAGGCGGACGTTTCGACAGGGAGATAGAGGTCGGAGTCCCCGACAGAGACGGAAGGAAAGAGATACTCCAGATACACACCCGGGGAATGCCACTCTCCGACGACGTAGACCTCGACGAGTACGCCGACAGGACACACGGCTTCGTGGGGGCGGACATACACGCCCTATCGAAGGAAGCGGCTATGTCGGCTCTCCGTAAGGTGAGGTCGGAGATAGATATCGAAGCCGAGGAGATACCCCCTGAGGTCTTGGAGGAGCTTGAGATAGCCGAGGACGACTTCGAGGACGCTCTCAGAGACGTAGAGCCGAGCGCGATGAGGGAGGTCTTCACAGAGGTTCCCGACGTTACTTACGACGACGTCGGGGGGCTCGAAGACGCCAAACAGGATCTCATAGAGGCTGTCGAGTGGCCTCTCAACTACCCCGAGGTATTCGAGGAGCTACACGCCGAGACACCCAAGGGAATACTGATGTACGGACCGCCTGGTACGGGAAAGACACTCCTCGCAAAGGCTGTCGCCAACGCGAGCGACTCGAACTTCATCTCTGTCAAGGGTCCTGAGCTTCTCAACAAGTACGTCGGCGAGTCGGAGAAAGGCATACGTGAGGTCTTCAAGAAGGCGAGACAGAACGCGCCGACGGTAATCTTCTTCGACGAGATCGACTCGCTCGCCCCTGAGAGAGGAGGCTCGCGTGACACCCAGGTTACGGAGCGCGTCGTCTCACAGCTTCTGACGGAGCTCGACGGCGTCGAGGAGCTCAAGAACGTCGTCGTGATCGCGGCGACGAACCGACCCGACCGTATCGATCAGGCGCTCCTGCGTCCCGGAAGGCTCGACAGGAAGATACACGTCCCGGTTCCCGACTCAGACGCTCGGTCGGAGATATTCAGGATACACACTGACGGAATGCCCCTCTCCGACGACGTCGACTTCGAGGAGCTCGGACGCAGGACTGAGGGATACACGGGTAGTGATATAGAGGCAGTAGCGAGAGAGGCTAGCATGAGCGCGATGAGAAGCTTCATAGGAAGCGGAATCTCGCCCGAGGAGATAGACAAGTCGGTAGGAAACGTCAGAATCACGATGGACGACTTCGTGGACGCACTCGAAGAGGTAAAGCCGTCGCTCGACGAGGAGGCGAGAAGGAAGTACGACGAGATGGCTGAGGGAGTCTCGGGAATCGAGTCGGAGGACGGGTCCGGCGTCCAGAGAGGAGTACAGTGAAGTACCTCGGGGACAAGCCCCGTCACAAGATCTCCGATCTCGCGGGCTCGCAAATCGAAGATTTGCGAACGAGGCTTCACAGTTTTGTCCGTACCGTCCAGAAACGGACGGATGGACGCAGGTGAATTTAATTCCCCTCGACCTTCTTCTCTCGAAGTCGGCTGGAATTAACACCCGAACACTCGGTGTGTCCGTGAGGGTCGGTCGCTCCACCACGACCCGACAACTCCCATCTCACGCCCAATGGACGGTTTTGAGAGGAGTCGCATTTCCAAACCGTCGAACGACCGTTTCACATTAAGGTCTTTAATGTCCGTCACGGTCGTTAAACCACGGTACTGGGCGTGGTAAGTTAAACCTTTTGACGGGCTTCACCCTCGGGGTCAAGTCAAGGAAAATCTTTGATTTTCCGTATCCCAAAAAGCTCTGCTTTTTGAAGACCCCGAGGCACTCGCCCTGTTCCGCCTGTAGACAGTAGCGAAAAGAACAATACACCCCGAACTAAAGTACTCGGTATGTTTCGAGAGTAAGTCTGAGATTAAGAAGGCTGTCGAGGAGAAGATGGTCTCTACACTCGATATCTCACAGAAGATAACTGACTTTCCGTTTGGAACTTCGACAGCCGATCTAGTCTTCATCACTATAGACGAGGACACGTGGGAGAAAAGGAGGGTCAAGCTCGGCATAGACACAGCCATGCTCAGCATGCACCGTCTTGAGGTATTCCTCGAACTCCTCAGGTCGGGAGGTGTGAAGAGGAGGAACTTCGTCGCCGACTTCGAGGACAAGGACAAGGCTGTCGAGGGTCTCGAATGGCTCAAGGACGAGGGCTTTGTCTTCGAGAAAAACGGCTATGTCCAGGTCAAGTCTTCTCTCGAAAGACACGTGACATCGGCTGCTGTACAGGTCTACTCGGGAGACTGGAAGGAGACATTCAGACGCGCGTACAGATGCCACAAGTTCGCCGAGTACAGATTCGCCGCTATACCCGAGTCGGAGTTCAACTCGGTCATCGAAGAGTCCGACATATTCGAGAACCTCGAGGTCGGACTCATCTCGGTGAGCCCCGACGCGAAGAGAACCGAGTTCAAGTACGTCCCCGACAAGACTAAGACGATCTCTCTCGTCGACTCGTGGAGGATAAATGAACAGGACGCCTTCATCAGGATGGAGGAAGAGGACATAGCCCCTCGGTGAACACGGATATCAGTAGAACTTGACCTCGTACCACGCGTCCTCGCTGCCGATTCCCTCGACCCTTCTCAGGCTTACCCTCTTCTTCCATCCTGACTCCTCCTCGTGTGCGACTATCTCCGCCCTGTCACGGTCGATACCCTCGACTATTAGCTTGTCTCCCTTCCTCCGGTTACGTCCTTCGAGACATACGAGCCTGTCGCGGTCGAGGTAGTCGTCTATCTTACGTATCTTCTCGCGCGGCTCCATAGCCCGAGTAGATGCCAAACCTCTATAAGGTCTCGGTATGGAGTTGACTGACATAGATGGGACGCGCAGACGGCTCCCTCGACGTACTCCGTGCCGTGGTCGACGAGGTGGGATCAGCGATGACTCTCGCCTACCTCTTCTTCGTCGTACTCGTCCTTCTCTTTGTCATCTACTTCGTCTGGAGCCTCTACACGAGAAGTAAGAGAGGTACCAGACGTTTATAGAGTCGATCTGAGAACCTTCGCTGCCGTCAGTGTCGCGTCCCAGACGGGGCTGAAAGGCGGCGCGTACGAGAGGTCAAGGTTCTCCAGGTCGTCGACTGTCATTCCTGCGTGAAGAGCCGTCGCGACGGTGTCTATCCTCTTAGCGGCTGTGTCCTCGCTCACCATCGTCGCACCTAAGAGACGCTCAGTCTCGGAGTCGGCGGTCAGACGTACCTGAATAGGCTTCGCTCCGGGGTAGTATCCTGCCCTCGACTCGGCGGTTATGGTTCTCGAAACCGGGTCGAAGCCGGCTTCCTCAGCCACTTTGTGGTCTACTATACCCGTCCTCGCGACTTCGAGGTCGAAGACCTTGACGACTGCCGTCCCGACTATCTCTCCGACCTCCGTAGGCGAACCCGAGACAGTCTGTCCGACTGCGCGTCCGTGTCTGTTCGCGGTGAGGGCGAGAGGAACGTGGTCGGGTTCGCGTGTCACTGAGTTAGTCGCCTCGGCACAGTCTCCAGCGGCGTATATGTCTTCGTAGTTACTGCGTCCGTAGTCGTCAGTGGCTATCGCACCCGTCTCTCCGATTTCGATTCCGGCTTCATCCGCGATTCCGACGTTTGGGGCTACGCCGACACCGACGATGACTCCGTCGAGGTCGTACGTCTCCTCCCCCGTCTCTATACCCCTAACTCCATCGTCACCCGTTATGCCTTCGACGGAGGTTTCGAGATGAAGGTCGACACCTTTCTCGCGCACATGATCCTCGACTACCTCGGCGGCGTCCTCTCCGAAGGGCTGGAGGACGTGGGGAAGAGCCTCGAAGACGTGTACGTCGACTCCCCTACTTCTGAGAGCCTCCGACATCTCCATCCCGACGTAGCCTCCGCCCACGATCCCGAAGCTCTCGACATCTTCTCTCGAAACGTAGTCGTCTATCTCGTCGGCGTCGTCCATCGAGTGTAACGTGAAGACACCGTCGAGTTCGACGCCGTCGATCGGCGGCTCCACAGCAGTCGCGCCTGTGGCTATAAGGAGGTCACCGTATCCCTGTTCGAATGTCTCGCCCGTGTCTCTGTCGTCTACGACGACCTCAGACTCGTCGGGACGTATCTCGACGACCTCGTGTCTCATACGTAGATCTATGTCACGCTCCTCTCTGAACTCCTCGGGTGTTATCGAGACTAGATCGTCGAGCGACTCGACCTCGCCCTTTATGTAGTAGGGCATCCCACACGCTGCGTACGACACCCAGTCCCCCTTCTCGAAGACTATTACTTCCCTCTCGGGCTCCTCACGTTTCGACTTCGATGCCGCGCTCATCCCCGCGGCGTCGCCCCCGATTACGACGAAAGGCTCTGTGTCCTCCATGAAAGACCATCTACGTCAGGACATATAATAGTATTGCTGAGAGACTACAACATCGCTTCGCCTTCACCCATGTCTCAGCATCCTGACGGCGTCCTCGACCGCTTCGGTACGTCCGAGTAGAGTGACGTGGTCGCCTTCGAGTATCTCGACGTTGGGACTCGGAGTGAACTGGTCGTCCTCCCTCTGTATCAGAGCGATTATACAGCCCTCGGGAATATCTATCTCTCCTATCCTCTTCCCGACGACTTCGTCTGAGACGACGTCGACCTCGACTACGTCGCCTCCCTCTCCGAGTTCGGTGAGCCACGAGAACAGACCCGGACGTTCTATCATGTTGTCCATCATGAACGATGTCGCACGCGACGGTGAGACTGTTCTGACGTCGAGATCCTCGAAAGCGTCGAGGTTCTCGGTGTCGTTGACACGTGAGATCAGGTTGTTTATGCCGAAGTTCGCCCTCGCTGTCTGACACGCGAGTATGTTCTGGTCGTCGTCGGCTGTGGCTGCGACGAACACCTTCGTCCTGTCGGCTCCTGCTTCCTTCAGAACCTCGTTCTTCGTACCGCTTCCCTTGACGACGTTGATACCCATCGAACGTATCTTCTCGACCCTCTCATCGTCTCTCTCTATCACTACGACGTTTTCGCCCCTCTCGTCGAGGTTCTCGGCTATGTCACGTCCGACGCGTCCTCCTCCGACGACGAGTATGTTCATAGGTATTATATCGAGCTTATCCGCAATAAACGGCGCGCCTCCCGCCTGTATAACGACTGTGACGAGTATCACGAGGAAGACGACGCTTACGACCTTTCCGGCGTTCGGCACCCCTTCCTCGGCGAGACGTATCGAGAAGAGGGTAGCGACCGACGCCGGAACTATGCCACGTGGACCTACGAAGGATATGAAGTTGCGTTCACGTAACGTGAAGTTCGATCCGAGTGTAGAGAGATGTACTCCCAGAGGACGTACGACGAGAATCAGGAGAACCACGGCTACTACCCCTCTCCATCCGAGGCTGAATAGATCCTCGAACTCGAGGAGTGACGCGAGAAGTATGAATATGATACTCAGGACGATCACTGTCAGGTCGCCCTTGAACTCCTCTATCTCTTCCTTGTAAGGTATGTCGACGTTCCCGAGTAGAACACCGAATATAGCCACCGTAGCTATCCCCGCCTCCGAGTTGACCCACTCCGAGAACGAGAAGAAGAGGAGTGCTGTGGCTAGGACGAGGAGACGTGACTGCTGGGGCGATATATCGGTCTTCCGGAGTATGTACCAGTCGACCGCAGTCGCCAGTATTCCGAAGATCACACCCACTCCCATACGCTGTATGAAGACATCGAGAACGCCTCCGCTGACCTCTCCGAGAAGTGCGACCTCGAATATGACGACAGCGAGTATAGCCGCTATTACGTCGTTGACTATACCCTCGGTTTCGAGAACCCCTCTGACGCCCTCACGTACCTTGACCTGTGAGAGTATAGGGGTTATGACAGTAGGTCCCGTCGCTGTGAGGAGAGCGGCTATGAGGAACGAGAGACTCCACTGGAGACCTAAAAGGTAGTGATTGATAACTCCCATCCCCACGAGTGTCACACCTGCGCCGATGAGTATTACCTTAATCGTCGACTTGGGTGCTTTACGCACCCTCGGTATGCTGAGATGGAACGCACCCTCGAAGACGATTATTGCGACTGAGAGAGAGACTATCGACGGCAATGCGTCTCCGAATATCTCGGGATCGATCACTCCCAAGACTTGGGGACCGAAGAGTATACCGAATCCGAGTAGGAAGACGACGCTCGGAATCCCGTACTTGTCGGCGACTATGACCGACAGGGCACCCAGGGCTATTATCAGAGACGGTATGAGTAGAAGCGTGACAGAAGACATCGGTAGAATCCTGGTCTATGACTCTATTTATTCTTCCGCAATCGTGTCCGTGAGTTCGCCGAACTCGACCTGTGTCTCGGCGTAGGCGTTGTGCTGGTGGATGCTCTCCTCGTTCTCCTGTCTTATGCTCACGACGGCGTCGTCTGGGAGGTCGAAGCTCTCGACGACCTTTCTCGCCATTACCCTCACGACGTCCTCGACGAACCGTGCGTTCTCGTGCATCTCCTTTGTCATGTGGTGTTCGTCGGGTCTCTTAGCTAGGTTGTAGATACGTGAGCTCATCGAGTCACGCGCGACCTCTATGATCTTTTCGAGTCCGACGTGGGTACCGTCGGTCGTCTCTATCGAGAGAAGGGCGCGCGACCTCTGGTTGTGTGCTGCCTGTGGAATCTCGTCGAAGTACTCGTCTATCTCTTCGGGCGAGAGTCCGAGTTGACGTAGCTTCTCAGCGGCTTCCGACTCCATCATCCCCTGAGAACACGGACACGCAGTCGTCCCTGTGACCTCGGCACCTATCGACTTCCTGACTCCCTCGTCAGCCGCCTCCGCCGAGGCGTGTATCGTCGCGACGCCCTGTGTGTCTCTCTCGCTCGCGGGTGTAGTGTCACGGTACATGTACTCCGCCTCCATCTCGACCTCGGTACGTGTCGTGTACGAGTGGCGTCCTAGGAGACGCTCGGCGATCTCGCCACACAGATCCTCGACCTTGTAGACGGGGTCACGTGTGAGGTCTTCGAGTACCTCGTCTATGACCTCCATGTTACGGCTCATGTCGGCACCCTTCCTCTCGGCGGGTAGGTCGACGTAGACATCGAACTCACCCATCAGGACTATGGGACGTTCGTCGCCTCTGTCGATCTTGACGAGCTTCTCGACGTCGGTTACCCCCACCCTCTGGAGTCCTATCTCGACCTCGGGCTCTGTCGCCTGAACATCAGGTAGAACGCATCCTTCGGTTTCGCTCATCCCTTCGACGTAGGTCACGAAGCCTAATAGGACTTCCTAATGAGTAAGCGACCCAAGACGCAACAGACAATAAGCACGAACGGATAGAGTCCTTAGATGCGAGTCCGAGAGTACGACATAGCCGTAGTCGGGGGTGGAACCGCGGGCTGTTTCGCCGCCGCGACAGCGGCATCGAAGGGAGCCGACGTCGTCGTGATCGAGAGAAAGACGGAGGAGGAGGCGGGACATATAGCATGCGGCGACGCCATAAAGGGCGTGAGCACCTTCCCCGACGTGATAGACATCGAACGTCTCAGAGAGGAGTCTTTCACTAACCGGAGGATAGAGTACGCTAGATTCAAGAACCCCGAGAAGGGGGACGTTCTCGACATACCTTTCCCCGAGCCGGGTGTGATAGTCGACCGTTGGAAGTACGGACGAGTACTCTTAGACGAGGCGGAGAAGGCAGGTGCGGAGATGGATTACGAGACAGTTGTCAACGGAGTGATACAGGACGGCGACGGCAAGGTCGAGGGCGTCAGAGCCAAACACGACGGCGAGGTAGTCGAGTACCACGCCGATCTAACTATAGACGCCGCCGGCGCGCTCTCCGTCTTACAGGACGACCTCGACGCCTCGAACTCGACATTCGACACCGACGTCTCGTACACGCAGTTCTGTTCCGCCTACCGCGAGGTAATCGAGGTCGACGAGCCCGTAGACTGGGACAACAGCATAGTATTCAAGCCGACTGAGGAGCTCGGCTACCTCTGGTACTTCCCGAGGACGCCGACTGAGATAAACGTCGGACTCGGCTTCCAGATGAACGAGGAGCCGATGGAACTCGTCGAGGCTCTGAGGGACGACTTGGAGGAGAGGGACGAGTTCGTCAACCCCACTGTCAAGGACAAGTTAGGCGCGGCTCTTCCGACGAGACGTCCCTACGACTCAGCAGTCGCAGACGGCTTCATCGCCGTAGGTGACGCCGCGGGACACGTAAATCCTACTACGGGCGGCGGAATACCCGGTGCGGCGAAGTCGGGACACTGGGGAGCCGAGATAGGTCTCGAAGCTGTGAGGAACGGAGACGTCTCGGAGGACGCGCTCTGGGAGTACAACCGGAGGGTGATGACCGACTTCGGAAAGAACTTCGCCGCGATGGATCTCTACAACATATTCGGAACCGCCCACGAGGTCGACGAGCTTACCGACGTCGTTTCTGCGATGCCCGGACAGCAGCTTATGGACGCATTAGGCGAGAAAGGTACGACGTCGATGTCACTCGGTCTCAAGCTCAAGACTGCGATCGACACATTCGGTCACTGGGGAACACTCCTCGAAGTCTATAAGGTCAGCAAGAAGGCGTCCGAGATACGTGACCTCTACGACGACTACCCCGAATCGCCCGAGGCACTCAGTGACTGGCAGGAGAGACGTGACGGGATACTCGACGAAGTCTACGAGATCACGGGAGCGGAGCCGAAGTACTGAGAGACTACGGTCATCACAGTCCCCGAGTAGACGGGTATCGTGAGGTTGTCGTCTATTACGTATCCTCTCAGACGTAGCTTGACACCGTCGCCGAGAGCTGCCCCGAGAGCGCCTGCGGCTCCGACTAAGGGAGAGACGAACAGAAGGCTGACAGCAAGGCTCACACAGAATGCCGTGACGAGGACGCGCGGCTTCTTGACCCTTCTTAGCTCACCCGTTCCGACGGCTCCCGCGATGGGATCGGCGACGGTGAGCATAAACATTGAGGCGGTTCCGATACTCGGGGGGAAGAGGTTGACCGAGAGAAAGAGTCCGACCCCCGCTAAGACGTATCCGGCTATACTTTCCCTCTCGTAGTCGCGGTAGAGCGACTCGAAGAAGACGACATCTCCCCTGAGACGCAGGTATTCGAGGACGGCGGCGACGGTGATCCCTATCCACGACAGAAGCCTCATCTGATCCCACGTCAGAAGACCCGATACGTGGAGAAGGGGATACAGAGATCCTGAGAGATGGAAGAGACGTCTGTACATCTTTGATTTACAGGCTTTATCAATCCGAGATTTCCGAACGTCCCGTCGGCGGGTCTCGGGACACGTTTAGACGTTCAGCTATAGGTCGCCGAACTCTGTCCTGCCGTCACGCAGGTCTTCGAGTATCCCGGGGAGGTCGTCGGCGGCGACACGTACCTGTTGGGTCGTGTCTCTGTCTCTGACAGTCACTGTTCCGTCTTCTAATGTGTCGTAGTCGACGGTGACGGTGTAGGGCGTTCCGATCTCGTCGTGTCTCCTGTACCGTCTTCCTATCGCTCCCGAGTCGTCGTACCTCACACGGAGACCCGCTCGCCTCAGGCTCTCACGTATCTCCTTCGCCTTCTCACCGAGACCGTCCTTAGACATCAGAGGGAAGACTCCGGCTATGAAGGGCGCGACGTTCGACGGGAGACGCAGGACTGTCCTCTCCTCCTCGTCGACCTCGTCCTCAGCGTACGAGTGCTCTATCACCGAGTAGATTATCCTGTCGACCCCGAACGAGGGCTCTATGACCTGAGGCAGGACGTTCCTTCCGTTCTCCTCTATCTCACGTATCTCGAATCCCGCGACATCGGTCTCGATCTCGTAGGTCTCTCCGTCGACCTCTACCTCGACAGTCCCGTTCTCGAATCTCTCGGGCTCTTCTTCGGCTAACTCTTCGAGTGCCTCGGCGACGTCTCCCGCTTTAGAGCCGTACTCGGGTCCTAAGACGCTCATGTCGGGGTCGACGACGGCTCTCTCCTTAGTCACGGGCTCGTCGTACTCCTCGAAGACACCCATCTCCTCACCCGACGCATCGGCGTGCTTAGACAGGTCGTAGCTTCCCCTGTCGGCGACTCCGTTGACCTCTATCCATCCGAAACGGTCGGTGTAGGTCTCTCCGTCCCAGCAGTCGCTCGCGTAATGGGCGCGCTCGTCGGGGAGATGCTGTCTGAACCTCAGACGTTCGGGGTCGATCCCGACCGACTCGTACCACTCCTGAGCCTTTCCGACGAAGTAAGCGATGGTACGGCTCTCTATGATTCCCGACTCGACCGCGTCACGCACCGTTGTCTCTACCGCCTCGCCGTCTTCGTCTTCCTGTTCCTCGACCGGATACAGACGTACCTCAGTGTCAGCGACACCGTCGAACTTGACGTCGTCGACCTCTCTGTCGGGGTGTTTGAAGTACTCAAGCTCAGCCTGTACGAACTCCCTGAGACGTACGATTCCCTTACGTGGATTTATCTCGTTCCTGTACGCCCTTCCCGTCTGTGCGACACCGAACGGCAGGCTGTCACGGTTGAACCGTCTCAGACGGGGGTAATCGACGAATATACCCTGTGCTGTCTCGGGTCTTAGGTAGGCTTTTCTCCCCGACTGGGGTCCTATGTTGGTCTCGAACATCAGGTTGAACTCGCGTGGCTCCGCGCCGCTTAAGTCGTTACCACACGCGGGACAGGCGATATCCTCGCCCGCTATTATCTCGCCGAGCTCTTCGGGAGACATACCGTCTGCGTTCTCTATCCCCGTGTTGTCCTCTACGAGATGGTCGGCACGGAAGAAGGCGTCACAGTCGGGGCACTGGACGAGCACGTCGGCGAATCCCGAGGCGTGCCCGCTCGCCTCGAAGACGTCCTCCTTTCCGACCGTCGTTGTCTCTATCTCGTCGAAGCCCTCACGTGTCACGAAGCTCTCGCGCCACTCGTCGAGTATGTTGTTCTTGAGTTCAGTTCCGAGGGGACCGTAGTCCCAGAATCCCGATGCCCCGCCGTATATCTCGAAGCTCGGGTAGAGATATCCCCTCCTCTTCGCAAGCTCAATTATCTCCTCGTACATATTACTGTACGGCTCTGAGGAGATTTACGTCCTTCAAGATTCCGACAAGGCTGTCGCCCCTCACGACAGGAAGCTGTTCGTGGTCGTTCTCTACCATACGTTCGGCGGCGACGCTGACGTCGGTGCTTCTCATAGCCTTGACAACCTCGCTCGACATATGTTCCGAGACGGGGTCGTCGGGGAACCTCAGACGGCTTATCGGAACGAGGTTACTGCTACTCGACTTTATTCCGCTCCACATCCAGTCGTCGTCCTCGTCGGCGAGTCCGACTCCGACGGTATCCGAGACGTCCTCGGTGTCCGAAGCGCGTATGCAGTCGACCTCGGAGACTACGCCGACGAGGTCGGAGCCGTCTATGACACACGCCGAAGTCTCGCCGCCGAACCTCAGGCTGTTGACCACGGTACCGAGAGGAGTGCCTTCCCAGACGGTGAGGACGTCGTCCTCGGCGTACTCGTCTATGTTGTCGGTGTTTTCGGTCTCCGAGATATGTCTCACGATGTCCGTTACTGTGACTATCCCCACTACCTCGGAGTCCTCGACTACAGGGAGCCGTCTCTCTCCCTCGTCGAGAACTGTCCGCGCTGTGTCTTCGACAGTCGTCTCGGGAGTTACTGTCTCGACATCCCGCATGAGGAGGGATAGCTGTTCCTCGTCGGGGCTATCGAGCATGTCGCGGCGCGAGACAAGTCCTCTGTACCTGCCGTCCTTCGTGACGGGAACAGAGCTTATATCGCCTCTCATGAGGTCGCCGAATACGTCCTCACGTGTCCCCGGGAGGCTCGCAGTCACGACCTCCGAGGTCATCACGTCTCTGACTTTCTTCTCACTCATTGTCTTCTTCGTCTTCGACCATTCTGACTGTAAGAACAGGTATCTCCGACTTCCTCACGACCTTCTCCGTGACGCTTCCGAGGAGAAGTCTGTCGAAGCCGCTCTTTCCGTGTGTCCCCATCACGATGAGATCTATGCCGTTGTCGTCGGCGTAGTCGAGTATAGTCCTCGGCGGGACGCCCTCCTCGACCTCGGTCACTATCTCGACCCCTTTCTCCTCAGCCGCCTTCTCTATCTCGGTAGTCGCTTCCTCTCCTTCCCTCTCGAAGGCGGAGTGGACTGCCTCCCAGTTGTAGTCAGCGGGAAGTGTAGAGTAAGCACTTGTGTCGACGACGTAGAGGGCGTGTACGGTCGCGTCGTACTTCTCGGCTATGTCGAGACCGTTCTCGACCGCCTTGTTCGTGCCTTGGCTCGCGTCGGTAGGTATCAGAATCCGGTCGTACATTCTGGTTTCGTAAGAAGAAGCCGAGGCATATAACTCTTAACCGTGCTCCGCAGTGCTCCGAGGCGTGTTCGAGGGTCACAGACTCCCACCTGATTCAGCGAGGGAGTCCCGGCGTTCACGCCGGGCGGGAATCGAGTAAGCTCTGAGGGGCAAACAACGTTCAACGATCCGACCTACTCCCCAAGTTTTT
>JAXIOF010000002.1:0-82687 GCA_034190545.1 Candidatus Afararchaeum irisae
GACGCTAGTTACCGCTACGCAACCGAGGTGTGAGTCTTAGCTAAAGACGAATGGGGCGCACACTTCCTACATTACTACATATCCGACAATCACTCGGAAAGCGTGGGAGGACACCTACTTACCTCCAATTAGGACTATATGAATATACGAGAGCAAGAACAAGTATCTTGCCCTCTAAGAATTAGACGGCTGTCGCAAGATCTCTGATCTTGCTACCCACAAATTCGAAGAATTTGTGACTGTATCCCTGCCCTACCCTCGTCGTATAAATCCGACTTCAAGCGAATCGGAGTGGTTCGAGACGGCAAGCCGTCTCGTCATGCCGAAGGCGCAAGTGCCTTTCGTAGCAATTCGCGTACTCATCGAAAATCTCCGATTTTCGAGACACATAAAGGACGGGGTTTTAGCCTGTGGTCTACATAACTTCGGCTCCCCCGAGACGTGCGGAAGTAATAAGTCGTGGTTCGACCAAACTAAACTCGGTTAAGATGGACACCGACCAGCTTATGAGTGACGTCGAATGGGAAGATCTCGAAGACGACGCCGACGAAGACGGAGTCGAGTCGTTCACACATCCCGAGACGGGTGCAGTCTTCTCTCTCGTCGATGTCTCAGGAATGGAGGGAATGACCGGAGACGTCGAGGGATACTACTGGAGCCTCACAGTCGACGGAGTCGAGTACTACGAGGAGATGGGGGCGACTATGGCGAAATGGGAGACCGAGGACGAGGCTGTCGACGCTCTGAGACGAGCCGTCAAGGAGTCCGAGGACATCTGGGTTATGATCTAATCAGATGTCGAGTCTGTCGATGAGGTAGACGAAGGAGCCGACGTCGGGTATCATGTAGAACTCGAAGTTGAAGTCGCTCTCCGAGTCCCCGTCTGTCTCGTTCTCGTCGAACTCCATCACAGTGTCTATGACTATCGACAGCGAGTCCTCGTGAACGTGTGATACAACCCTGTTCGAGATCTCGTTCCCCGTCGATCTCTCGACCTCGGGTGTACTTATCTCTATGCTAGTGTCCAAGGCGTTAGCCCAGCCGTCTATGAAGCCCGAGGTCAGGACGTTACAGAGCTCCTGTAGGGCACTCCTGTGTATGCCGTCGATCTCCTCGCCCTCTATCTCCTTCCCTGTCATCAGCTCCGAGACCCTCCTCGCAGTTCTGGGTGTAAACGTCAGCAGGAACAGACCGTAAGGAGGACTGTCCATGTTTATTACGACGTTGAACTTCTCCGAACTCCCTATCTCGTTTTTCAGGTCTCCCGGGTCGATGAAGGTCAGACCCGTGACCTCTATCTCCGACTCGACACCCGTGA
Source organism: Candidatus Afararchaeum irisae (assembly GCA_034190545.1). Classification (NCBI taxonomy): domain Archaea; kingdom Methanobacteriati; phylum Methanobacteriota; class Halobacteria; order Halorutilales; family Halorutilaceae; genus Afararchaeum (SeqCode); species Afararchaeum irisae (SeqCode). The sequence goes on from JAXIOF010000002.1 coordinate 1,319, forward strand.
GCGACTCTATGTAGTCGGCGAGCGTCTTGGAGCTCTCCTTGACGAGTGAGTCGATTACCGTGAGCTTACGTATGTCGACGAGTAATGGCATTCTCTACCCGAAAAGAAGACGATAGCCAAGATAAAATTTGGCTTACCGAGCTCTGGCGACTTGGTGTTTGAGTTCCTTTTCACTCAAAACCTGAGAACGGGAAGAAACAGTGCGTTGGCCGGGATTTGAACCCGGGTTAAGGGCTTGGAAGGCCCATGTCATACCACTAGACCACCAACGCGCAGTACATTCTTGACGGGTTATAAGTATAAGTCTGACGGATTGGCGATGGGTCTCCGAACCCTATTTATATTACTCGTCTCTATACCACGTATGTACGACTCCTTCCCGCTCTCTGACTTCGTCTCGTCACCGAGGAGGAAGACCGCACTCCTCGTAGACGGTCCTAACCTTCTCAGGGACGAGTTCGACGTCCGTCTCGAAGACATACGTGAGGTCGCCGAGGACTGTGCGAGCCTCAACGTCACACGTGTCTACCTCAACCACCACGCGCCTCCGTCTCTCGTTGAGGCTGTCGAGACGAACGGGATGGAGCCAGTCGTGACCTCGGGCGACGTCGACGTCAAGCTCTCCGTCGACGCGACGGCGTACGCAGTTGAGGGTGCTGACCTCATCGTGGCGACGAGAGACGCCGACTTCAAGCCCGCTCTCGAAAAGGCTAACGAGGCAGGGTCGGAGACACGTGTAATCGGCGTCGACAAGGGCTTCTCGTCGGCTCTCGGAAGCGTCGCCGACGACGTAGTCTTTCTCTGAATTTGTGAGTCACTGCTACTGCTACTCAGTCCTCGGCGGCACCTCCCTTTCTGTTGAGGAAGTCCTCAAGATCGATCCTGAGGTACTCGGCGACCCTGTCGTAGTACTCCCAGAGGGCGTCGTTGAGTTTCTCGCGCGTCTCCCTGTCGGGAATCCCCTCCCCTCTGTAGGCTGACTCGGGTATCTGTGGATGGTAGGTACAGACGACTCGGGGAGAGCCGTCCTCCGAGACCTTCTCCCCCTGTACTATGCCGTACTCGGCTTCCCCCCAGAGACCCTCGCCCGACTCCCTGTGCATCTCGGAGTCGATCCAGTCCAACTTACGTATCTCCCCCTCGGTAAGTACGGCGTCTTCGCCCGCGAACATCTCGTTGTACGCCTTACGTCTCGCGTCGTAGAGCCAGTCGTCGAGACGGTCGCGCGCCGCCTGTACGAGCTCTTTCCTGTTCTCGATGCTCATACCCGACCTACAGTCCGTCTTGGTATAAATCATAGCCCTATCCCGACCGTACTGTCTGTCTCTCTCGTATCAGTATCAGACTACGAACACGAGTACGAGACCCGTCATAACCGTCGGAACCAGAACCTTCGCCATCTCGACACCGAGACTTCGGGTTCCGAGAACCACTGCGATGCCTATCTTGACTAGGGTGTTGGTTATCGCACCTATGACTATTCCGTTCGCCGCGACTCTCGGAGTTATACTTCCATCGAGGGCTAGCTTACTGAGAGAGATGGTTATCGAGTCGACGTCGACGTCGACGAGTCCTGACAAGAGAGCAGTCGCGTAGATTCCGAGGTCACCGAAGGTCTGACTCGCCTCGTTCGAGACGAGGAGTATAACGGCGAAGAAGACTCCGAATCCGAGTGCCGGCTTGAGTCGGAACGGGTTTTCGAGGTCGACCCCGGGCGTCTTACCCGAGACGTCCTTGAAAAACAGCAAGACAGACAGGACGAGTCCCACTGCGGTCATGCCTGCTACGGGAATGCCTACGTTGAAAAGGAGAGCCGTGTTGAACATCTCATCCTCTCCTATCCGTCCCGCGAAGGAGTGTATCGGCTCTTTGGCTGCGAGTATCGCCATCGTAAGTGTTCCGAGTACGACTGACATGACTAAGCCTTCCTCCGACTGTGTCGCCATTCCTCCGTAGATGAAGGTTATGACCGTACTCACGGAAGTCGTTATACCCACATACTCCTCCGAGTTATGACCCGTTTTCTCGGACTCAGTCCTTGACTCGTCTTTCCACATCGGCTTCCCGGCACTCGCCTCGTAGACGTACCCGAGGACAGACAGAGCGACCACTCCCGTGAACGCCACAGCCAGAAGGCTCTCGAAGAACTCGTTGGTGACCGCACCTAGGAGAGCCACTAGTGGGAGTGTCCGGCTTCCCGCGAAAACCTGACCCGGAACGCTCCTCTCTCTCTCGATGCCTATCAGACCACCGACACCCACTGCTACTACCAACTCGACAGCGAGGGGAAGAGCCATAAATACGTCTCGCATTTAAGAGGTATTAAGCTTCGGCTAAGTATAGGCGGCTACACGAAGCTACTCAGTATATGAGCGACTGACGACACTGATCTCTCCCAGACTGAGAAGCCTGCGACTACGTTGAGTACTGTGTCTCCCGCGAAGAAGACGAAGAGAACTGCGCCCGCGTAATGCGCCTTCCTGACGTCGAACCTGTGGGAGAACCTGTGGAAGAAGAAGGCGTTTGCTATGCTTACGGGAATTATAGCGAGCATCTCGCCCGCCCAGATAGCGGGATGAGCACCGTACTGAGCCGCGAGTCCTATCGTCACGACCTGTGTCTTGTCTCCGAACTCTCCCGCAGCCATCATAGCGAATATAGGAAGGAAGCCGCCGAGGTAGTCGGGGACATCCCAGCCGAGAACTGAGACGTCGACGTCGTCGTAGACTTTCTCTGACTCCTCTGGGGTTCCCGATCCGGGGGCTGACCTGTATAGGAGGACTGCGAATACCACGAAGAGAGACGCGCTGAAGACGTCGAGGTAGACCTCGGGGAGAGCCCCCTTGAGCGCGTTTCCGAGGAGTATCTCTAAGGCTGTCCAGCCGGCGAAAGCGGTTCCGGCGGCGGAGACGACGACGACAGGGTTGTACCTCGTCGACAGACCCGCTATTATGAGCTGAACCTTCTCGCCGGGCAGAACCGCAAGCTGTGTCGTGAAGGCTATTACGAGTAGTGTTATCCAGTCTATCATCTCTGTCTATGTGCGTGTCTCGGTTTCCTGACTTCGGTTAGAAGACGTCGGCTCCGTGGTCTCACTCACGTAGATTCTCTCGGCTATCTCCTCGGGGAGTGACTGTTCTCCCTCGCCCTCGACGTCGACTACTACCATACCTATGGGAGCCACCTCGACTACAGTCACCACGGTTCCCGGGACTATACCAGCCTCTGAGAGGTACCGGAGCTTCTCCTCGTCCCTGTCGCTGACCCGCTCAACTAAGACGGTTTCGTCCTCCGAAGCCGCAGAGAGTGGCTGAGTCCCCTTCTCGGCGAGAGGATCGAGGCTCTCGGTCGGAATCGGGTCTCCGTGGGGATCGACCTCGGGGTCGTTGAGTGCCGAAGCCACCCTTCTCTCGAACTCCTCGCTGATATGGTGTTCCAAGACGTCCGCCTCGTCGTGTACCTCGGTCCACGAGTAGTCGAGGTACTCCGACAGGAAAGTCTCGAGGAGCCTGTGGTGGCGTAATGTCTCGAGAGCAACACCTCTTCCCTTCTGGGTGAGCTTCACGCCCTTGTACTTCTCACGGTCTATGAGATCCCTGTCCTCTAGTTTCTCCATACTACTCGTCACCGTCGGGGACGTCACCCCGAGGTGGTCGGCTATCGAAGACGTCTTGACGCGTGAGCCTCTCGTGTCTTCGAGTTCGTAGACAGCCTTGAGGTAGTCCTCCATAGATGCACTTATCATATAAATTATTTAGACGCGTCTAATCATAAGTATTCTGGAGACTAAACAGATGTCGTCATGGAAGAGACGTCTCTCCTCGGGTTCTGTTCTATCTCGAATGTGGGGGGAAAGCAATAGGACACGCCGGCTGACTTTGGGTTTATCGAGGTGGGGTTTGGGGAAACTTCTCGAATCTATGCCGGCAGTTAACTATTAAACTCTATACATACTAAAACTACTGTCCGAGGTAATTCTTGGAGCCAAGACACGAAAATCGGATATTCTTGCCTCTACCCCAGTTACACTCCGTATATCTCGCCGAACTTCTCCTCGGCGTACTCGACGAAGGGATCGACGTTGAGGTCGTCGCCCGTGACGCGTCTGATGAGGTCGTCAGTCTCGTACCGCTTGCCGTGTCGGTGTATCTCTTCCTTGAGCCAGTCCCTGAGGTGTGAGAAGTTGCCTCGGCTTATCTTACCATTGAGGTCTTCTATCTCGTCGTCGGCGGCGTCGAAGACCTGTGCGGCGAGGACTGAGCCGAGCGAGTAGGTCGGGAAGTAGCCGAAGCTTCCGTGTGACCAGTGTATGTCCTGGAGACAGCCCTCGGCGTCGTTCTCGGGTCTTATTCCGAGGTACTCCTCGACCTTGTCGTTCCAGATCCCAGGGACTTCGTCGACCTCTATCTCTCCACGTATCAGGTCTTTCTCTATCTCGAACCTCAGTACTATATGCATATGGTAGGTGAGTTCGTCCGACTCGACACGTACTGGATGGGGAGAGACCTCGTTGACCGACCGGTAGAGGGCACCGGGAGAGACTTCGGTCTCCAGGGTTTGGTTCAGCTTAGGCGCGAAGTAGTCCCAGAAGGCGCGCGACCGCCCGACGTGGTTCTCCCAGAGGCGCGACTGTGACTCGTGTACTGTGAGGTCACGCGCCTCCGACAGGGGTGTTGCATAGCCTTCGTCGGGTAGACCCTGTATGTAGAGGGCGTGTCCCATCTCGTGTATAGTCGACATAAGCGCGTCGAGCGGATTAGTGAACCTCGTGGTCACCCTCGCGTCGAAGGTGTTGCCCGACGTGAACGGATGGGGCGAGGTGTCGAGCCTCCCACGCGAGAAGTCGTACCCCATCTCTTCGAGAGCCGTCTCGGCGATCTCCCTCTGTCTCTCGTCGGTGTACTCCGACCCAAGCACCTTCTCAACCTCGACGTCGGAGTCTCTTATGTCGTCGATGAGAGGCTTGATCGAGTCCCTGAGGTTAGTCAGGACTCTCTCAGCGGTTTCGAGGTCGATGTAGGGCTCGAAGTCGTCGAACAGAACTGCGTAGGGGTCTCTGTCGGGATCTATCTCCTCGGCGTACTCCCTCTTGAGTTCGACGAGCCTTTCGAGAGTCGGCGCGAACTCGTCGAAGTCGCTCTTCTCACGCGCCTTCTTCCAGACGGGATGTGCGCGCGAAGAGGTGTCTGATATCTCCTCGACGAGTTCGTCGGGAACCTCGACCGACCTCGTGTACTCGCGTTGAATCTCCCTCACGACTGCTTCCTCGTCTTCTCCGTTCGGCTTGACGGAGTCGAGGATCTCCCCCGTCTCGTCGTCGGTGAGTATCTCGTGTTTGATCGACGAGAGAGTCGAGAGCTCCTGTGCGCGCGCCTCGACACCCTTCTCGGGCATCATGACTTCCTGATCCCAGTTGAGCACCGACGACGCGTTCTCGACGTTACGTATACGTCTCACCCTCTCGACGAGGTCGTCGTATTCGTGTTCCATACTCACGATAGCTTCCCCCGAATAATAGGATTTATCTTACTCGCGTAACAAATTCGTCGTATGTCTGAAGATGAGACTAAGGGGAACGTAACGCGTAGCGCGGGACGTTTCGGAGCGCGTTACGGACGCGTGGCTCGGAAACGCGTCGCCGACATAGAGGACGAGATGAACAAGAACCACGAATGTCCCGACTGTGGTGCCGAGAAGGTCAGCCGTACCGACACCGGGATCTGGGAGTGCGGCAAATGTGGATACCGTTTCACCGGAGGAAGCTACCAGGTCGAGACACCCGCTGGAAGACGTGCGGAGCTATCGATAGACGAAGCCGTAGAAGAACAGAACTAATCTAATCTGATCCACAATGGCATACAGATGCGCGCGCTGTAAGAGGAGTATAGAGCTCGAGGGAAGAAGTAGCGTGCGCTGTCCCTACTGCGGTCACCGTATACTTCTCAAGGAGCGCGGTGGCGGAATCAAGAAGGTCGATGTCCACTGAGACCGAGAGCGACCCGAAGACACACAGCTTATCTGTAACTCTGGAGGACTCCGACGTCCACCTCGAATCTGTCTACCGATCCCTTCTTCCCGAGGTGGGCGACATCGACGGTGACTCGGAGACGGCTGTCGAGTACGACACCGACGGTGACTTTCTGAGAATAGAAGTCGAAGCCGACAGCCTGACTTCTCTGAGAGCCGGACTCAACACGTGGCTACGTCTCGCACGTACCGCGAATGAGGCTCTGACCCTACCCGGCTCCGAAACTGAATCTTAACCAGTACTCTTTTCAACTTTCCACCCACTCTTTACGTCCATGGATCAAGCACTTCCGCCCGAGGCTCAGGAGAAGCTAGAGAAGATACAGGAGTTACAGGAACAGATCGAACAGATCTCGGTACAGAAGGCAGAGTCTGAGAAGGAGATAGACGACACAGAGAGAGCACTCGAAACCCTCCGCGAGACAGACGAGGGCACAGAGGTTCACCGCTCTGTCGGCAACGTCATGGTCAAGGCTGACAGACAGGAGACGATAGACGAGCTTGAGGAGAAACAGGAGAGCCTCGAAGTACGTATAGAGTCGCTCAAGAAGAAGGAGGAGAAGGCAGAGGAGCAGTTCGAGAACCTCCAGGAAGACCTCCAGCAGATGCTCGGAGGAATGGGCGGAATGATGGGCGGCGCGGGCGGTCCCGGCGCTCAGTAGACGTAGAGTAGACACGGCTCTTCTACTTCGTTAATTAGCTAAAATCCGTCTCAGTTCCTCGATGTACTCTTCGTACGAGTATCCGAGGCGCGAGAGCCAGACGTCCTGGTACGAGGGATGTAGAACCGGTACGACTCTCACGCCGAGCGAGTCACAGTCGACGGCTTCGAGGACTGAGTCGACGAATCCGTCTAACTCCATTCCCTCCTTTTCGAGGACGAGACTCGTCGAGTGTTTCCCTGTCGTGACGACTACCTCTGGATCTATATAGAATAGCGAGAGTACCCCGAAGCTTGACTTCGGGGGTGAATCGCGTCGGAATGTATAAGTAGTATTAACAACAATATTGTAGTACGGCAGTTTGGTATAGGGCTTACTGCCTTATCAACAAACAGCAAACCCTGATGTATAGCCTTAATACACGGGCGATAATACGTGGACTGGATCGAAAGGTCCGAAGGTAAGCCAAATTCCCCGTATGGGGAGGATGGTCTAGTGGCAAAGTGGACTTGTCTCTAAGCAAAGCTTAGAGGCTAACGAAGCTCCGCTTCGTGATGCCGTAGAGAATAAGACCCACCCATAGTAGGTGTCTGAGGTAGACTTCTCTAGAAGCCTCGGAGCTTGACTCCGAGGTAGTTCACCCCGTCTATCTCGTCCTCAAGATGTCTCCAGCAGTTTTCGAGTTCGTCGCGCGCAGGCTCACGGTTCGAGTCACCGTCCTCTTCCTCGGGGAAACACTTGACAGCGTTCGTGTAGTAGACGTCCTCGGCGTCGACACCAGCGTCCTCGATAAGCTCACGCACCTTCTGTCCCGAGTGGCGCGAGGTGTAGGCGAGACCCGTCCAGTTGCCCCCTCTCCATCTCTCGGCGTCGGGGTCTCCCTTTCCGGGTGCCTCACCCACGACGATCACTCTTGCGTCTTCGGCTCCGTTGCCCCACGAGATACAGCTGCGCGACTCGACGAGTGACGCACATCTCTCACAGCCCTCTTCTAGGACGTTTCTCGTCCTCGGATCGGGAAAGTCGGGCATCTTAGTTCTTGACCGAATGTATCGGAGCGGGTATACGTCCGCCTCTCTGCACGAAGTCGGCGCTCGAACTCTCCGAGACCTCCATCACGGGAACCTCACCCAAGAGACCACCGAGCTCTATACTGTCGCCCTCGACGCCTCCGGGTATGACACGTACGCCTGTCGTCTTGTTGTTGACTACTCCTATCGAGCATTCGTCGAGTATTATACCTGCGAGCTTGTCGGTCGTCGTAGACTCGGGTACTGCGAACATGTCGAGTCCCACGCTACAGACACTCGTCATAGCTTCGAGCTTTTCGAGTGACAGGTCTCCTTCCTCCACCCTGTGTCTCATCGTACTGTCCTCGCTCACGGGTATGAAAGCCCCTGATAGACCTCCGACGTACGATGACGCCATCACGCCGCCCTTCTTGACGGCGTCGTTGAGGAGTGCGACCGCCGCCGTAGTTCCGTGTGCTCCCACGGTTTCGAGACCCATCTCCTCGAGTATGTCGGCGATCGAGTCCCCGACTGCGGGCGTCGGAGCGAGTGAGAGGTCGATTATGCCGAACTCAGTATCCATCCTCTCCGCGGTCTCCCTTCCTATCAGATCACCCGCACGCGTAATCTTGAAAGCGGTTCTCTTTATCCTCTCTGATACCTCTCCGAGGTCTCCCTCGTAGCCCTCGAGTGCCGAACGGACGACCCCGGGACCCGATATTCCGATGTTGAGTGCTGTCTCGGGCTCTCCCTCTCCGTGGAAGGCTCCCGCCATGAAAGGGTTGTCGGGAGGAGCGTTAGCGAATGTAACCAGACGTGCCGCTGCCTCGGGACTCCTCTCGGCGACATCGTGGACTGTCTCTCCCATTATACGTGCCGCCTCGGCGTTTATACCCGACTTCGTCGTAGCTATGTTGACGCTAGAACAGACGCGTTCGGTCGAGTCGAGTGCCTCGGGAAGCGACTCTATGACAGTCTTGTCGCCCTCAGTGAACCCTTTCTCGACTAGAGCACCGAAGCCTCCCAGGAAATCCACTCCTATCTCGTCTGCGGCGTCGTCGAGTGCGCGCGCGACATCGACGGGGTTCGAGTCGTCTAAGACAGATCCCACGGGAGTAACACTGACACGTTTGTTGACTATCGGGACGCCGTACTTCGACGATACCGCCTCCGCCTCGTCGACGAGCGAGCCGCCTTCCTCTACGACCCTGTCGTATACGTCGTCGGGGTCGTCCGACCTCAGACGTATCCCGAGTGTCACGGTACGTATGTCGAGCATGTCGTCGTCGACCATCTCGACTGTCTCGATTATCTCGTCGCTGCTGAACATAGCTAAGAGACTGTCCCGAACGACAAAAAACGACCCCTATCTTGCTTACTCAAATCTACTCGACCCAAGTCTTCGCGAACGAGTCGAAGAAGTCGTCTCCGGTATTCACGACGACGTGGCGCGCGAGTACCTCGTCGGATATCTCGTCTATACTGCTTATGTGGTTCTCGAGACGGTTCTGGTAGGTCGTCTTGAGTCTGTTACTGAAGTAAGTACGTAGACTCGTGTCGGACTCTAGAGCCTCGAATATCGTGTCCCCCCTCGCAGGAAGCTCGCGCTCGTCGGGTGCTATGACGTGTGCGAGTGTGACGTCGTGTTTGGCGAGAGCACTCAGACCCTCGGCTATACCGTCTGTGTCACCGAGGAAGTCGCTGGCTACCAGGACGAGAGACTTCGACCCTATGGTCGACTCGTACTCCTCGAACGACTTCCGGAAATCAGTCTCGCCTTCGAGGTCTTCGCCCTCCTCGTTGAGTAGGTCTATGAGACGGAGTATCTCTCCCCTGTTCGAGCCTCCTGTGTCGAGCCTCTTGAATCCGTCACCGAACACAGATACTCGGAAGTCGTTGTTCTCGTCGGCGGCGAGGTATGCGAATCCGAGACCTATCTTGGCGGCGTACTCGAACTTGTTGTCGTCGCCCTCGCCGAAGTCCATCGAACGGCTCGCGTCTATGAGGACGTGTATGGTGAGGTTCCTCTCCTCCTCGAACTGCTTTATGTAGAGCTCCTCGGTTCGGGCGTAGACTCGCCAGTCTATGAGACGTGTGTCGTCGCCGGGCGTGTAGTTGCGGTAGTCGCTGAAGGTCAGACCCTCACCTAGCTCCTTCGACTCCTGTTCGCCCTGGAATATCGAGTTGACCTCCTTCTTGAGAGCGGCGTCGAACCGCGCGAGTTCGTCGAGGAAGTCGGGCTGTATTGCCATTCTACTATCTCTACTCTTACAGCAGGTTCTCTATCGCGTCGTCCTCTGTGACTCCCTCGCGCTCTGCTCTGAAGTCGACTATTATACGGTGTCGGAGAACCGGAGGAGCCATTGCGTCTATGTCCTCCTCGCTGACGTGTGTGCGTCCCCTGAGGAGTGCGCGAGCCTTTGACGCGAGGACTAGACCCATGCTCGCACGTGGACTAGCGCCGTACTCTATCTGTTCGTCGTCACGCGTGTCGCCGACTATCCTTATCGCCTTGTCACGCAGGTCGTCGGCTATCGGAACCTGACGTGTGAGCTCCTGTATCTTCTGAAGCTCGTGCTGATCCATGACCTTCTGAAGCTGTATGTTGTCGTCGAGACTCTTAGTGTATCTGTCGACTATCTCGACCTCCTCGTCGAAAGACGGGTAGTCGAGGACTATCTTCATCAGGAACCTGTCCGACTGAGCCTCTGGGAGAGGGTAGGTGTTGTGGTTAACTCCACACGCACCAAGTCCTGCGACGTAGTTGTGGCTCCCCGGGACTGAGAGACCTATGACAGAACCCTCGTACTCCTCCTTCTCTATCTGGGTTATCGGATCGTAGAAGACGTCTGAGCCGACTAGTTCTCTGAGATACTCGGTCAGGTTTTCGGCTTCCTCAACACGTGACGAGTACTCGTCGGCGACGTACTCGACGGCTTCGGGCTCTTCCCTCTCGCCCTCGTAGGTCTTCCAGACTGCGTGTTTCGAGAGCGAGGTATTCTCGACTACCTGTGTCATCGAGACCCCACAGCCGTCTGCTATCTCACCTACGTCCATTTCGTCTATCTCGGCGTTCTTTCTCTCATCGACCGTCTCCTCCATCTCAGTCACGAACGAGTCGAGGTAGGAGTTAGCCATACGGTCGCGTTTCGTACGTGCCCATCTGTACGAGTTGTACCAGTCCTTCGAAGACACGTCGTCTACGCCGAGCATCTCGACGAGCCTCTCGGCTGCATCGGAGTCGACAGGCGTGGTTCTGTGTGCCGAGTCGAACTCCTCGGCGTCAACGTCGGGTTCTTCACCTCGCCACTCGAACTCCTCGGTGTACTTAGCTACGTCCTCGCCCTGTATACGTATCTCGTATGCGTCCTCTCTCTCGTATATCCACGGCAGTATACCGAAGCTGAGGAGAAGATGTGCGACGAGATTCGTAGTCTCCCTGTCTTTCTGTTTGAACGTGATTCTCCTCCTCTCACCGTCGAAGTGTGACTCGGTGAGTACGAATATCTCAAGGAACGACCTCCTGAACTTCTCGGGTGCGCGCAGAAGACGGTTCGGCTCGTCTATGCTGTAACGTTCTCTGAGGTAGTCGACGAAGGGCTTCGAGCTGATCTTGACTTCCTTTCCTCCCTTCTGTCTCGTCGTGTAGTCGAGTCCCAGTCTCTCGGCTATACCGATCCATCTTTCGAGCTTCTCAGTCAGGTTCTTCTGTGTGACTCTCACTCCTGTGTCGGAGACTGATCCCTCGGCGAGAACGAATCCCACGAAGAAGCCCGCCTCCTCGTCGGTCATCTCGCCGTCGAATCTGTGTACCGTGTGGGACTCGATGTAGTCGGCTTCTCTAATCTCAGAGTCTCGAAGAGCCTCACGTATCTCTTCACCGACTCTTGTCTGAGTTCTGGAGCCGTCGAGATGTCTCAGAACCTCGTCGTACGACGCCGACGTTATCTGGGACAGCTCCTTCTTCGAGAGACCCGCCGCTGTTCTCAGACTGTCGAGTTCGTCGTGTGAGAGGTCTTCGTCCGCCCTCAGACGTTCGGTGAGACTCGCCACCTCGTCACGTCTCACGACACTGTACTCATCCCTGTCCGAGACTGAGTCGAGTGCTTCGTCGTGGCTCACGAACTCGTCGCTTCCTAACTCTAGATTACGCGGTGTCACTAGATGGTCGCCCTCGTCGAGGTTGCGCGCCTTGACCCAGCTTATGACCCCCGACCTGTTGACGAGGAAGGGATGGTTGTCCGAGACACGTATACGTCTCCCTGTCTTAGTCTCGAAGCTGTATATTTCGCCCTCGTAATCCTTCTCGTAGACCATACAGTCGGTCTCGACCATCTCTCCCTCAGGATTCAGCGTCTGTGTTGTGGCGTCGATGTCGTAGAGACGCATCTCCACCTCGTCTTCTTCATCCGTCTCTGTCTCCGTCTCTGTCTCTGTCTCCGTCTCTGTCTCTCTCTCGTGTACCACCTCACCCTTCTGTCTCGCGTGTTCGAGTGCCTCGCTCGCTTTCCAGAGCTTACCGTTCATGTAGAGACTCTCGTCGGGATGTAGACTCCCTTCCTGGTCTATCGGGTTCTGAGTCGCGAGAACGAAGAAGGGACGTGGCAGGTCGTAGGTATCACCGCTCGCTGTGACCTGTTTCTCCTGCATGGCTTCGAGGAGTGCCGCCTGTGTCTTAGGCGTCGCCCTGTTTATCTCGTCGGCGAGGACGATGTTGGCGAATATGGGACCTTTCTGGAACTCGAACTCCTTCCTCGCCCCCGTGTCACGTATGACCTCCGTCCCGGTTATGTCCGACGGCATCAGGTCGGGGGTATTCTGTATACGTGAGAAATCGAGGTCTATGACGTCCGAGATGGTACGTATCATCAGAGTCTTACCCAGACCCGGGTTACTCTCAAGCAGAGCGTTTCCGTCGCATAACATCGTGGCGAGAACCTGTTCGAGAACCTCGTCCTGACCCACTATCTTCTTCGCTACCTCGTCCTTTACCCTCTGCATCTTCGACTGTACCTGTTGTAAGTTGTGAGAAGACCTGTCAGCCATTAGTATCACTTCCGCTTCTTATACGTACGTTGTATTCCTTTACGAGATCCGCGTCGTCTATCTTCTGCTGTTCCTCGAAGCCCGCTTGCTGTGACTCGACCCCACCGCCGTTGCCCGAGTATCCGCTTGAGTCGTAGTTCTCGGGTGAGGCTCCCCCTCCCGATCCGGTGCCTCCTCCGCCGCGCTGCAAAGTGGCGTCGAGGTTCTGAGATCCCGACGAGACGTCCTCTGCCTCGCCTAAGACGCTGTCGCCTGACTGGAGACCCTGGTATCCGGAGCCTCCCTGTCCACCGCCGGCTCCCCCGCCTCCGCCGCCGCCGCTCGACTGTGAGGTCGACGAATCCGAACCCAGGATTCCCGACGGCGAGTTGAGCGCGGGCTGGTCGGAGTACGTCATGTAGAAGGCTCCGATAGCCATTCCGAATATGAGGAGTATGCTGACGAATATACGTCTGTTGCTGAGGAGACCCGCGCTCGAAGTCGAACGTAGACGTTCGACGACATCGTCGTAGAGCGCGACAGCGACCGGGTTTTCGTCGTCCTCTTTCTTAGCGATGTCCCTCGCCGTCCTGAGTGCCTCCTCGACCTCGGGGTTGATAGACTCGAACTTCTCGACCTCCGAATAGACGTAGGCGCGGTAGGCGAAGCTCACGACGAAGACAAAGACTCCGACGCCGAGTGTCACGAGAGCACCCCCCGAGGGCTCTATTGGCGACTCGACAGGTGAGGCTCCGACAGACGCGAAAGCCGAGTTCACGAGAGACAGAACTGACGACGGAATCCGAACCGTGACTGAGTCGGGTATCTGGCTTATCTCGAAGAGAGCGAGAAGAAGGTTGATTGCCATCAAGACGAGAGAAGAGTCGACGACCGCGTAGATAAACGAAGCCTTGTAGCCCTCTTGACGTATCTCCTTGAGCGCCTTACGTATCTTCTTACGCTCGTTCTCGACTGAGACTGACTCAGATCCGGAGGCGCTTGCTCCTGACATAGTTTAGGGACCTGACGGTATCGTACAGTTTTGTGCCTGACTACATTCCACTTGTATTTTGTCTATGTAGGTGTTCAGCTCCTTTATTCTCTTCTCCTTGTTATCTATAGTTTGCTCCTTGTTATCTATAGTTTGTTCCTGTTCGTTTACCGTGGTCTGAAGCTCGTTTCTCTCCTGTCTGACTGTCTCAAGCTTCGATTCGAGTGAGTTGACACGTGACCTCGCCTGTGAGAGCTGAGCCCTCGTCTGTTCGAGTTTGTCTCTCGTCTGGCTCAGAGTCGACTGTGTCTGCTGAAGTTCGTTCTCTGTCTGTTCGAGATTACTCGTGACCTGTGAGAGATCCTGCTGTTTCGTCTCGACTTTCTGTCCGAGGTCACGAAGACGTTGTGTCCGGTTCTGGAGCGTCTGTCTGGTATTCCGAAGCTCTGTCCTGAGGTTCTGGTTCTCCTGACGTAGCTCCTCGACGTTCGAGTTGAGGTCGTTGACTGACTCCTGGTAGAATACCGTGGCTCCCGCTGTGCCGGTTATGGCGAGTCCGACGAGGAGCGTGAGAACGAGGTTGATCTTTCCGCCTATCAGACCCATGTTTGTATTCAGTTAGTAAGATGGTGTCCTATTTAACGTCTTGGTTGGGGATTACGTCTCGGGCTTTTACTGACTTTTCATCTTCTGAGTCTGGTCGGGACGACGTCGGGGAGTCTGTATCCGTATATCTCGTATATTCTCCGTGCCATGATCTCAATCAGATATATTACGAGTGCGGCGGACAGGACGATCCAGGTCACATTCTCACGTACCTCTCTGACCTTCGTCGATCGGCTCTTGACGAACTTAGCAATAGCACTTGCCTGATTCGGTTCGAAGAGACGTCCTCCCGACGACCTGACTGCTGACCTGAGACTTTCTGAGAGTCCGAAGTCGTCGTACTCGTGGGGGTAGTTGACAGCATACTCGTCGTTCATCACCGACTTGAACCCTGTCTCGCTGGGAACGATAGTCGCCGAGTAGGTACTCTGTCCGTCCGACTCTCCCGTCTTCGAGAAGGAGAGGTCAGACGAAGACGGCGGTGAGCTTCCCGTGTATGTGGCCCGTGTCGGCACCCCCACTCGCGTGTCGGCGACGTCGACCCCTTCGGTCTTCCTCTGTGGATCTCCTATCGCCCAGTTGACCGACTTCGAGACGAGTAACGAGTCGGGACTCGAAAGCATCCCGTCGAGACCTCCGTTGTTTCCGTAAGCGGTAAACGAGACCACCCTTCCGAGACCGTATCTCCACGATGCGACCGCGGGTCTTCCCGATCCCGACGCGACGAGGAACTCAGCACCGTCTTTCACAGTCACCTTGTGGGCATTCGCGGGATCGGCTGTCGTCTTGACCCCTCGTGTTATGAAATGTCCCGAGTTGACCACGCTCAGACCCTGACCCTCTGGCTTCTTGTTCTCTCCTCCGAAGAAGACACGCAGACTGCTCGTCTCGTCAGCGGGGAAGAATGTTCCGCCTCCTCTCTGGGCGATTCCTCTCATCACGTCGTCGTTGGTGTTGCCCCCGACTCCCACTGTAATCACACGTATTCCGTTGCGGTTCATCTGTCTCGCCTTGGCGAAAGCCGCGGCTTCGTCATTGCTGACTCCGTCGCTTATGAGTATGACGTTACCGGTTCCTCCCCCTAAGAGATCAGAAGCTCCCTTGAGAGCCGCCGAGAGGCTCGTCGATCCTCCGTTTTGGAGTCTGCGTATCGTGTTCTTTATCTCGGCTCTCGACCCACCCAGAGTCTGTAGGTCGGCGACCCTGTAGGCTCCCTGGTTGAACGCAATCACGCCCACCTGGTTCTCGTCGCCTAACTGTTCGATTACATCGAGAGCAAGTGCCTTCTGGACGCTCATGCTCTCGGTCGTACTTCCCGAGATATCGACTGCGAGGACGATCCTAGACGACTGGCTCGACTCCCCCATACGTACGGGAACTATGTTTCCTATAGTCGACTGGCTGTAGCCTCCCTTGTCATACGAGTTGGGTCCTCCGACGACGACAACGCCGTTTCCGTCTATGGCGTAGGTCTGGAGGGCGTTGACGTTGCCTATGTCGCCCGCCGCGACGTTCTGTATAACCACGGCGTAGTAGTCTTTGAGTTCAGACCGGCTTGGCACCGACTCAGCCGTGTCTACGTCGTAGAGGTCTTTCAGGAGGTTTTCGAGGGGGTAGTTACCGCGTGAGACGTAGAGGATCTTTGGCTTCTCGACTACCTCGACTGTCTTCCGGAAGACGTTGTTGTTGGAGAACCTGTCGCCGCCTCCTACGGTCGCGGTGATCCTGTGTGACCCCGTCGTCTCGAATGTGTGTTTGAACTCGACGCTCGTCTCCCCCGAGATGCTCTTTGAGATCTTCTGCTCGCCGTCGACGCTAACTGTGAGACTCGCTCCGCCTTTTTTTAGCCCTGTCCCCGTTACACGCGCTAAGAACCGGTTCTCGACTCCAACACTCGTCTTCGCGGGACCATGTAGACGCACAGCCCTCTCTGTCTGGGTCTGGGAGGATGTCAGATTCACGGCGTTGATGGTGGCGTTTACGCTCCTCGCGACCGACGCCGCCTGTTCGAGACTCCTTCCCGAGGTGACCCTTCCATCGGATACGAGGAGGAGGCTCCCGTTCTGTTCGAGGTTCGAGAGGACGGCGTCACCTATCCTTGAGTCGTTCCCCGAGCCTACTGTGACAGTCTCGACCGGAACGCCGTTCGACTCTATCCTCCCAGCGAGATCTGTCGCGAGTGAGTCTGCACCCGTGACATCCATGCTGTTCGATCCGTCGACGAGCATCTTGACACGCGGGTCTCCGGGTGTCTCCTTCGTCTGGACGGCGTAGGGCTGTGCGGCACCTAAGACGAGTAGAGCGACTATCACCAGACGTGAGACGAAGACTGCCGTGCGTCTGCGTCGGCTCGCTCCTTCTATGCTCCCTCTCCAGAAGAAGACGTAGACGAGGACGAGGGCGAGCACGGGTATGCCCACGAGTGCCACAGGATTCTCCAATCCGTAACCCGCGAACTCAACCCCCGACGTCAGACGTCGTACGAGACCACCTAAGCCGCCGATCTCGCTCACATCTACGTCGGGAACCGTCTGTGCCACGAAGCCTGAGCCTGAGACTGACATCAGATATCACCTCTGTACTTCATGTATCCGACCTCAGAGAGGACGACCAGTAGTGCCAAGAGAGCTACATACGGCGTCAGGTTCACCGGGACTTCCTCTGTCGTCGTCCCCGTCGAACGCGCCGCCACCGACGACTCCTCTATCGGCTTAGCCTTGACGTCCGACTCAGTCGAGTCGAGGAGGTTGGCGGCTATGTCGTTCTCTCCGACCGAGTAGAACCCCACCTCGTCGAAGACTAGAGTTCCCGTCGTCGTAGTCCCCGTCGGCGTGTTGACAGTCTGTGTGTCAGAGAAGGTGAGGCTGTCACCTGTCCTGACGTTCATCGACGACAGACGTTCACGTCCCGAGAGACGGTAGACGACGCGTTTCCAGAAGACGGGGTAGAGATAGTTGAACTTGAACTCGGACGACTTTTCCATGAAGCCGTAGTAGAGTTTTCTTCCCGAGACCGCTATCAGGGGCGAGCCGTCGGATGTGTTGACTATCGCGGTTCCTTCTTTGAGGCTCGCTTTGAGGTATCTGTCGGGCGACGAGAATTCTATGCCCGCGACGAGAGGATCGTCGGAGACGACACGTGCCGAGCCACCCGACTGTACGCCGTCGGTCGAGACAGGCAGGAGGTCTCCGTACCCCACTCTCGACAGACCTTCCTGTGCCTGTATAACGACGCCTCCGCCGTTCTCTATTGTTTCACGCCCCTTCTGTACTGTCCCCTGGAGTAGCCTGTCGGGGTTGACATTCGAGTAGACGACTATGTCGTAGCTTCCGGGTACCGAAGCCGGCGGGTTCTTCACTGTCAGACTCACCTCTTCCATCACCGAGAGCGCGGTCGAGAGGTAGGTGTTCTCGTCGTTAGTGACGAGAAGGACGTCTACCGTCGACTTCGAGGGTCCCGAGATGTAGGCGGTGTCGTCGGTGGGAAATGAGTCGCCGGGAGAGAGTCTGACCCTCGACCTACCTGTCGGTATCTCGAACTGAACAGTCTCAGAAGACCCGGGTCCGAGAGTCACCGACTCCTGTGAACCTCCGAGAGTCACCGATCTCTGTTGCTCCGACTCTCCGAAGTTGGTGACTGTGACCGAGACGGTGTTCCTGTCGTATGCCATATCCGTTATACCGACGTTCGAGTCGCCCCCTCCGTTGTACTGGTTTAGTGAGACGGGGATATCGCTCGCACGTGCCTTCTCGACCTCGATCTCCCACTCCGTCGTACCCGAGAAGTCGCTGTATACTAAGACGCGCGAGTCGTCGCTCGCTACGGATGCGGCGCGCGAGACCGCGTCGGCTAGATTACCCTGTGTGTCGGAGACGCTCAACGATTCGAGAGCACTACGTGCCTCCTCCGCTGATCCCTCGGTGAGTATGCTTCCCGACGGTCCTCCTGACACGATTACCGAGGTCGTGCTCGTGACCTCTGACTTAGCGTCGGCGACTGCTTTCTCGAACCTCGTCCCGTCTCCCGTCTGGGTCGCCATGCTTGCCGAGGCGTCTATCACTATTACTGTGTTACCCGTCTCGGCTGTCGCAGTCGTCTCGACATACGGAGACGCGAGTGAGAGGCTTATGAGTATCAGAGCAAGAATCTGGAGAAGCAGCATCAGGTTTCTCCTCAGCCTCTCTATGACGGGGTTTGTCCCGCCCTCGTCGGTCTGTTCCGAGAGGAACTCCATAGTCGGAATTCTCAGCCTCCTCGGGTCGGGCTTTATGATGTAGAGTATTATGAGAGGTATCAGAGACGCAAGACCCGCGAGTCCGAGCGGATTTAGGAAGAAGTCCGAGATTGCCATTATGAACTCGACTAACGTCTTCTCCGACTTAAGCTTTCTATATATTTGACTTCACATTTTCCGACTCGAATTCAGGTTTCTTCCACCGATGGCTTTAATTGTGACGCAGACAGTCTCATAGACCATGCAGGACGACATCAACCGCCTAATGGGGTACGACGTCTACTCGACCAACGGAGTCTTCGTAGGAAAGGTCGACGACGTACAGATAGACGTCAACGAGAGATCGATATCGGGTCTGGGTATCACCGACGTCAACCAGGATCTCTTCGAGAAGGAGGACACGTCTGGCAAGGGCGTAATCCTCCCGTACAGATGGGTGAGTGCGGTCGGAGACATAATACTCGTCAAGGACGTCGTAGAACAGACCGCCGAGACTCCCGAGTAGGAAGATCAGTCGCGTTCTTCCTAACAGAGACTCACCTAATATACCCGATAACTTCCTCGACCACATCATCTACGAAATCAGATCTTAAACTTCCCTGTCTCCTCTCTATGTCCTCGTCGATAGGAGACTGTACTGCCCACGGAAGCACGTAACTCTGAAACGGCACGCCGCCTTCGTTCCAGTTCTCGGACTCGACGGTTAGAGCATCGTCGTAACCGCTCGTGGTGAGAGCCACAGCCATATACTGCTTACTCCGAAAAGGATGGGTTTGGTTGTTGAGTACGAGCCACCGTCTTCCTGCATCTTCGTCTTCCTTGAACGGATCGTCACTCCAGACTACATCACACCGAGTATAACTCATTCAGTCTCCTCTTCGACGGCGTGTTTCAGCCACTCTTCTTTGTCTTCTGTTCCATACCGTTCGTTTAGTGCCTCTGTGATGTTATGTGTCTGCGACGCGCTTTCGAGACGGTCTTTATCGTCGGTTATTGCCCAGTACTCCCCCTTGTGCCTGACTAATCCCTTATCCTGTAATCGGCTGAGTACCGAACCTACCGAGTTAGGGTTTACATCTGCCCTCTCGGCTATCACGGACTGTTTCCACGCTTTACCGTTGTTTTCCGCTAAGAAACGTATCACCTTCTCGGCGTTTGTCGACTCGCGTAGTCCGTCTTCGGTCTCGTTCTCGAACCGTTCGATGTCTATCGACATGTACGTGATGTACTAAATTTCCTAATGTAATATATGTACTGGCTGTATATGTAGTCGTCACAGTAAAAATCTCGGATCTGAGAAGCCTACTCGGTCTCAGTCGCGTTCTTCCTCGACGCCTATCGAGTCGAAGATACGTGACTCGACCGCCTCTGCTGTGAGTTCGAGAAGAGTCTCGCGGTCCTCGCCAGTCTCTCCTATTCCCTTGAAGAGTCCGAGAGGAACCCGGGCGTTGGCTCTTCGGGTGTGTCCCGCGACCTCCCCTATTCCCCCGAAAGAGTCTTCTAGAACCCTCGCTATGTTGATACGTATGTCGTTAGACCTCGCGGCGATATGTATGTAGTCGTCGGTTATTCCGAAGACAGCCGTAGTATTCACGCCTTCGAGTGAGAGGAGATGGTCGGCGGCGGGTATTAGAGCCTCGTTGTCGTTTATGTATCCCGCGTTCGAGATGAGATATGAGCTTCTGACCTCTCTGTTGTGTATCGAGTCGGCGAGTACGTCGAAGGTCTCGGGGCTCATAGACGGAGACTCTATCTGTTCGAGAAGCTCGTTGTCGGCGAGTGCGTAGAGGTAAGCGGCGGCGGTCAGGTCGGCAGGGGCAGTGTTCCGGAAGTCGTCTGTCGCCGTCCTTATTCCGTAGAGGAGTGCCGTCGGAACCTCGTTCGGGACGTTCGCCTCTGTCTCCTGTATGTACTTCGTCATTATGGTCGATGTACTCCCCAAGTTAGGACGGACGTCCTCGAAGTCGGCGTCGACCTCGTACTCCGAAGACCTGTTGTCTATGAAGATGTCGACCTCCGTACCCTCTTCCTCTACGTTCTCGACGTGGTCATAGACAGCTACAGTCCCGTAGTCGTCGAGGCTTACGTCGTCCATCCTCGTGAGCTCTATCTCAAGGAGGTTGACGAAAGCCTGGTTCTCTCTGTGTCCGAGGTCTCCCTTGTAGAGTATCTCCGCCTCGACGTCAAAGCTCTCGGCGATGCTTTCGAGTGCGACCGCGCTCGCTATCGAGTCGGGGTCGGGACTGTCGTATACGAGTATCGCCATCTTTCCGTCGGTCGACTTTATGACATCGACGAGGTTTGAGACGCGGTACTCCATCTCGCCCGTCTCGACCGCCCGGAGAGCGCTCTGTGCTATAACTGTGGGGGGATTTATGACCGAGTCGGCACCCTTCTCTATGAGAGTCTCCTGTGAGACGGGGTCGGACGCCCTCACGACGATGTACTGTTCCCTACCTGTCTCACGGAGATTTTCGAGAGCCTCGGCGTTGGCGTCGGTGTCGTCTGTAAGTATGAGAACGACGTGTCTGTCGGAGACCTCCTCCGTTGCCTCGGGGTCACGTATGTCCATCTGTATCGCGTTGAGATCCTGATCCCTCAGCGACTCGACACGGCTCTCGTCCTTGTCAATTATAGTGATCTCTTTCCCCCTGTTGAGTAGATCCTGAGCCACCTCGTATCCCACACTTCCGCAGCCGAGTATACCGTACCCGGAGGCGGTGTCGGGGACTCTTTCGACCATGCCTCAGACAAGACGCGGAGACACTTACATCTTCAGTTTGGACACCGGCGTGAGAGTTATCGTCCTCAGTCTCCAAACTCTTCCATGGCATCTGTTAGCATCAGTATACCCGACGAGATACACGACGAAGTTCTTGAGTACGCCGAGAAACACACCGAGTCGGTCGATCAGGCTTACGTGGAACTCGTCGAGTTCGCGCTCAACAACGTCGAACACGACCCCGACGAGGACACCTACATAATGTGACTCTAACGGGACTGTTTTTAGTGCCCAAGCCGTACTCCGAGTAAATGGCGATTACCGACAGGATCTATCTCAAGGACGCAAACGCCATATCGAGTCAGATCGACAGGAGGATGCCACGTAACATCTTCAGCGGCGCGGCTCTCGACATACTCTACTCGACTGAGGCTCTCGAAAGCCTCGACCCCGGGACACGTGATCAGCTTCTCGAGTTCGTCGAGGAGTTCCTTGACTGCGGCTGTAAGGACGCGCCCTACTGTGGACATCCCGAGGAGAAGTTCATGAAGTACCTCCTCGAACTCCGTTCGGCGGGTCTCTCTCCCGACGAGATAGTCGAGACGATGGAAGCGGAGTACGGTCTCTATGCCTACACGGGTGACATACTCGACTTCCTCGACTCCGCCGTCAGAAACCTCGAAGCCTTCGAGAAGATAGCCGGAGCGGCAGGTAAGGACGGAGTGAAAAGTAGATCCGAAAGACTGAGACGCGACCTGGTTGAGTAGGAGTAGAAGTAGAAGTGGAACCAGAACCCGAACCGGAAGTGGATTTATACGGTATGAGAACCTACTTCTTGGTGTGAAGACTCGTACGGGAGCACTTGACACAGTCGTTTTCGGGGTCGACGTACAGAGCGGCGACGTGAGAGGTGACTCTCCCTCGTACGCCGTAGTGGCTTTCGACGGTGAGAACATCGACAGGGACGTAGTCTCACACAGGAAGCTTCTGCGTCTCATACAGAGAGAGGAGCCCGACATAGTCGCGACTGACAACATGTACGAGCTCGCTGAGGACAAGAGAGACCTCGTGGGGTTCCTCCGTAACCTGCCCTCCGAGACGCGTTTAGTACAGGTCACGGGGGACGAACGTCCCGAGCCCCTCTCACGAGTCGCGTCGCGCCACGGCGTGCCGTACGGAAAGAAGCCGATAAAGGAGGCGGAGGCGGCGGCACGTCTCGCTGCTGACAACGTCGGATACGTCGTCTCGGCGTTCGAGGACACGACGCGTCTCAAGGTCTCAAGGGGACGGTCGACGGGAAAGGGCGGCTGGAGCCAAGACCGTTACACGAGAAGGATACACGGCGCGGTCAGGAGACGTTCGAGGGAGATCGAGGAGAAGCTCAACGAAGACGGATTCGAGTACGACCTCGATGTCACAGAGAAGTACGGCGGATACTCGAACGCCGTCTTTACTGTCGACGCGAGAGCCGGCGAGGTACCCGTGTCGTCGGAGAGGTCGGGTGACGTGCGTGTCGAGGTCGAGGAGGTGCGTAAGGACGGAATAGAGTTCGAGCCCCTCGCCCGCAGACGTGACTACGTCATAGTCGGCATGGATCCGGGTACGACCACAGCCGTAGGAGTCGTTGGACTCGACGGTGAGATACTCAACGTCGTGAGCACACGTACCTCCGATATCGCCGAGGTCATAGAGTGGATAGTCGAGAGGGGGCGTCCCGTAGTCGTCGCCGCCGACGTCACACCGATGCCCGACACAGTCGAGAAGGTTAGGAGGAGCTTCGACGCCGCCGGATGGAAGCCCGACGAGGATCTCCGTGTCAACCATAAACAGCGCGTAACCTCGGAGTACTCCTACGACAACGACCACGAGAGGGACGCAGTCGCCGCCGCACTCTTCGCGTTCGAGGAGTACGACGAGAGGTTCGAGAGAATATCACGTAAGGTTCCTCCGGGCTTAGAGGACGGCGAGGTAATACGCCGCGTGGTCGCGTACGAGGAGTCGGTTGAGACGGCGGTAGACGTACTCACCGAGACCGAGGACGAAGACGACGAGGACGACGGACACTCGCCGCGCGAACTCACTGAGGACGAGAGACGTATAAAGGATCTCGAGAAACAGGTCGAACGTCTCAAGTCGTACGTCGACGACCTCGAAGGGACAGTCGAGGAGAAGGACGGCGAGATCGACGGGCTTCAGGAACGTCTCTCCGAGAGACGCCGAGAGGAGAAGAAGGAGATACGTAAGACCGACGAGGTCAGACGTCTCGAAAAGAAGAACCAGAGGCTTGAACACAAGCTCACGTCGGTCGAGGAGAAGTACGACGACCTCAGATCGAAGTTCGAGAGACTCAAGAAGTTCTGGAAGCTTGACCACTCGAACTTCTCCGACGTCGCAGGGGACGCCGACGGCTACACCTCGGTCAAGATAATAGACAAGTTCACGAAGTCGGCTATAGACGAGACAGACCAACGCACGGGTCTCGTCGAGGACGACGTCATACTCCTGCGTGACGCGAGCGGCGCGGGTAGAAGCACCGCCGAGAAGCTCGCATCGGTCGAGCCGCGTCTCGTCCTCAAGAACGGAGGGATCTCCGACGCAGCCGACGAGGTACTCTTCGAGAACCGGATTCCGGTCGGAGACGCCGATGACGTCAAGGTACGTGAGGTCGATGACCTCGCGATAGGCTTAGAGTCGGACGTCGAGGATGTCATAGAGGACTGGGAGGAGAGAGCCGAGGAGAGAAAGAGAAAGAGGAGTTCGGAGATGGTCGACAGCCTCATAACCGAGTACAGGGCTGAGAGAAAGAGAGAGACGAGCGACTAAGACTAACAGTAACAGACTTACAGAGCTGTTCAGTCTTCGTCTCTGAATATGAGTCTGTCGCCCTCCTCGACACCGTCTAAGCCACCCGCCTTAGTCTCTATGACCCTCTTAGCCTCGTGGGACGCGTACCCCGTCCACGCCTCCATACGTGTCTTCTTCACGACCCTGTTGTCTGAGTCGAGGAAGACGGCGTCGATACCGAAGAAGACAAAGACCATGTGGAGACGTACCTTCTTCTCGGAGTCGAACTCGAAGACTAAGGCGTAGCCGTCGGGAACCGACTCTGAACGTCGGAACATCAGACCCAGAGACTTAGACACGAAGGTATCGGCGACCTCGGCTTCTTCTGTGACTACATCGCCGTTCTGAGTCTCTATTCTCATCTTATTCTGTTCTGTTCTGTTCTATTCCTATGACGTCTCAGACTCAGACGATAGGGGTATCCCGTGTTCCTCGACTATCTCCTCCCGGAGTATGAGGTCGGCGTTCGCCCTGACGTAGTCGGGAGCGTCGTCTGCTATCAGAACCGCCTTGAGATCGGGATTGACGTGTTTGGCGACAGTGACCTGTACAGACCTCTCTCCGCCGTAGACCACGAAGACGTCGGCGTCGTCTATACCTGCCTCGATCAGGGCGTCCTCACCGACCCCCTCGGCTTCGACGACCTCGACCTCAACCTCCTCGGATTCTTCTACGTCTCTGTCTCCGTTTCCGTTTTCTTCACTCTCACCGAGGTCGAACTTTCTCAGTCTCTCCGGGACTCCGAGAACGACTACCTTCATCTATTCGTACTCTATCGTCGCGGGTGGCTTGTGTGTGACGTCGTAGACGACACGTGCGACGTTGGGATGTGCCCCCGTTATCCCCGACTGTATCCTCTGGAGACTCTCCCACGGTATGTCCATCGCCTGTGCGGTCATTCCGTCACGTGACTCTACGGCTCTCACGGCGACTATCCAGCCGTGAACCCTGTTGTCGCCCTTGACCCCCGTGCCCTTTCCTACGACTGCGGCGAGAGCCTGCCACGGGTCGAACTCCTCGACCTCCTCCTCGACGACTGCGTTAGCCTCGCGCGCGACCTCTAGCTTCTCCTCTGTGACCTCGCCTATCACACGCACTGCGAGACCGGGTCCCGGGAAAGGCATCCTCTCGCTGATCTCCTCGGTGAGACCGAGTGCACGTGCGACCTCACGTACCTCGTCCTTGTAGAGCTCTCTCACGGGCTCGACGAGTCCCTCGAAGCTTATGACTTCGGGGAGACCTCCGACGTTGTGGTGGCTCTTTATGCCGCCCTCGCTCTCTATCCTGTCGGGGTATATCGTACCCTGGACGCAGTACTCCGCCTCGACCTCTGAGGCGACCTCCTCGAAGACACGCATGAACTCCTCTCCTATTATCTCGCGTTTCTCCTCGGGATCTGTGACTCCCGAGAGGGCGTCTAAGAACCTCTCTCGCGCGTCGACTATACGCAGACTCTCCATGTAGTCGAATGTCTCACGTATCTCGTCGGTCTCGCCCTTCCTCATCAGACCCGTGTCGACGTAGATAGGTGTGAGACGGCTGCCTATTGCCTCGTAGGCGAGTGCCGCGCTCACAGCCGAGTCGACGCCTCCCGACAGGGCTATGACTGCGTGACCGTCGTCGACGTCTTCCTTTATCTCCTCTACCGCTTCGTCTATGAAACTGTCTGTGTCTACCATCTTTGTGTTTGTAATCTCCTTTATACCTCTATCCTGGCACCGTGTTTTCTTTCGAGCGCTGCCTCCACGAGCCCTACGAAGACGGGGCTCGGCTTACCCGGACGTGACTTGAACTCGGGATGGAACTGTGTGCCGACGAAGTAGGGGTGTTCGTCCTGTGGGAGTTCGAGTATCTCCATACGGCTGTTCGAACGTCCCGAGAAGACGAGACCGTTCTCCTCTAAGACGTCTATGTACTCGGGGTTGACCTCGAACCTGTGTCTGTGTCTCTCGCTCACCGACCTCGCGCTGTAGAGGCTGTGTGCGAGGCTGTCCTCGTCTATCTGAGTTTCTTTTTCGCCGAGACGCATCGTTCCTCCCATATCCTCGACGTCGTACTGTTCGGGGAGTATGTCTATCACGGGATTCGGAGTCTCCTCGTCTATCTCTGTCGAGTGTGCACCGTCTAAGCCGACGACGTTACGTGCGTACTCGACGACAGCCATCTGGAAGCCGAAACACAGTCCTAAGAAGGGAACACCGTTCTCCCGCGCGTACTTCACGGCGTTGACCTTGCCCTCTGTTCCTCTCTCGCCGAACCCTCCGGGAACTATCAGACCGTCGACTTGACGTAGCTTCCTCCTGTCTTCCTCCTCCATGTCCTCGGTGTTGACCCAGAGAACCTCCGTCTCGACGTTGTGTCTCAGACCCGCGTGTTTGAGAGCCTCGTGTACGGAGAGGTAGGCGTCCTCGAACTCGTACTTCCCCGCGAGGGCGATCTTGACAGTCTCGTCGGTCTCCTGTGTCACCGTCTCGCGCCAGTCTGTGTTCATCTCGTCGGCTTCCGACTCCAGACTGAGCTCCGACATCACGTAGTCGTCCATTCCCTCGTCCTCAAGCGTGAGGGGAACGTGGTAGATGTCATCGACATCCGGTGTGCTTACGACTGCGTCGGTCGGTACGTCACAGAAGAGACTGATCTTCTCGCGTGTCTCGTCTTCGAGCTTGTCCTCCGACCGTCCCACGACTATGTTGGGATGGAGACCCAGCTCCCTCAGCTCCTTCACGCTGTGCTGAGTCGGCTTAGTCTTCTGTTCGCCGTTGTTGGTGAGAGGAACCAGAGTTACGTGGACGAGTAGGAAGTCGTCTTCATCCTCCTCGTTGTGCATCTGTCTCACCGACTCAAGGAAAGGCATCCCTTCTATGTCTCCGACTGTTCCGCCGAGCTCTATTATACAGATGTCCTCATCGTCTCCCGCTTCACGTATACGTCTCTTTATGTCGTCAGTGATATGCGGAATTATCTGTACGGTCTTCCCGAGGTAGTCACCCGACCTCTCACGGTCTATGACGTTGCTGTAGACCTTCCCAGTCGTGACGTTGTGGTCGAAGGTCATGTCGATATCGAGGAACCTCTCGTAGTTGCCGAGATCGAGGTCGACCTCTCCGCCGTCCTTGAGGACATAGACCTCACCGTGTTCGTACGGGTTCATAGTCCCGGCGTCGACGTTGAGATATGGATCGATCTTGACCGCAGTCACGTCGAAGCCACGGTTCTTGAGAAGCCTCCCCAACGACGCCGCAGTGATGCCCTTTCCGAGTCCGGACATCACACCTCCGGTCACGAATATAAACTTAGTATCAGTATCAGACTCCTTCGGCATACTATCTGTAGGGAAAACCGGTTGAAAACTGTTGCTACTGGACTGGAATACGCGAAATGTTGACGTATACTATATGGTATTGATTGGATCAGAACTCGTCTTCCGAAATCCGTGTCACAGTCACGTCGTCGGTATCGTAGAGGTCGTACTCGGGAGGCTCCTCCTTGCCGTATACCGGCTCACGCAGTTCTCCGTCGACCACGCCTCTCACGAGGTAGTACTCCGTCGTATCCTCGGGATCTACCTCCCTCTCGTAGAGATTCCGCGCGAGAGACCGCGAGAGCCACTCGTGGGTGCTCACGCTCGGCTCCAGAACCTCGGAGAACCGCGCGTACCTCGTGAGGTACCAGTCAAGGTCGTTGAGAGACGCGAGTGCCCCTCCGAGAGAAGACGTGCGGTATACGACCGAGTTACGTATCTCTACCTCAGACTCGACGCGTTCGTACGACGACAGAGCCTCGCGTGCGGTCTGACTCGTGACTAACTCGTACTCCAGACTGACGTCCTCCTTTCCTATTATACGTACGCGTGTCATCTCAGTCCCGTCTCACGCGAACTTTCTCAGACCTCTCGACTGCGTCCAAGACGAGTTTCTCTACGTCTCTGCTCAGACCCACCTCTTTCTCACGTACATCTTCGAGGTCGGCGTGTGTCGTCGGATGGTGAGGCGCGAGCGACGCACAGCCCTCGTCTATGTCGACTGTCGGATACGTTCCTATCTCCCTCGCCTTCGCCGTAATCTCGGTCTTGTCACGTCCGAAGAGGGGTCTGTGTACGGGCATACCGACCGCCTCCGAGGTCACGCGGAGGTTTCTCGCCGTCTGGCTCGACTTCTGCCCTAGCGACTCCCCTGTGACGATACCCTCGGCGTCCTCCTTCTTAGCTATCGCCTCGGCGATCCTCAGCATGATTCTCCTGTAGATGATCATCCTGTCACGTTCGACCTCGTCGAAAAGCTGTAGGAGTATCCCGTCGGTCGGGACTCTCCAGATCTCGTCGACGTCGGGAGCGTACCTCGACAACGCTTCGACGGCGAGACGCGCCCTCTCGAAATGGTCTTCGCCTACGAGGGGGTCGAGGTCGAGGTATATAGGCACGAGGCTCGAACCCCGTCTCAGACTGTACCAAGCCGCGACGGGCGAGTCTATTCCGCCGCTTACCAAGCCGACTGTCCGTCCCTGTGATCCCACGGGAAGACCGCCGACACCCTCCATCTCCTCGACGTAGACGTAAGCCGCGTCTTCGCGCGCCTCTACGCCTACCGAGAGTTCGGGATCATCGAGGTCGACCTCCGGCTCCTCGACCGCTTCCCAGACTGCGTCTCCTATCTTCCGTCCCATATCCTCGCTGTCAAACGAGTGGTCGCCTGCCGACCTCGGACGTACTGCGAACTTCCCCGAGTCGAATCCGACTGCCTTTACGAGGCTCACCGCGGCGTTTTCCATCTCGTCCATCTCGGGATCGACACGTACCGCGGGAGAAGTCCTCACGACACCGAAGACGTCGGCTACCGCCTCAGCTGCGTCTACGACGTTATCGCAGTCTACGAAGAGACGCCCCCACTCGACCTCTATTCCGTTGTACTCAATCTCCCTGTCGTCGAGCGTGAGACGTATTCTGTCGGCTAAGAGACGCTGGAGACGTGACCTCACTGAGCTACTCTTGTTGCCTATCTCTCCGTAACGCACGAGGACTGTGTCGTACAGATCCTCGGCTTCGAGGTCTTCGGCGTCTCCGGCATCATTTCGCTTCGTGTCGGCTCTCATCTGTCAAAAGATACGGCTGAGACTCTTTTAACTCTGGCTAGAAAGTCGACATCTCGCCGTGTATTATGTCACGTGTGAGGTCAGTCACATTTTCGAGGGCGTCGTCTGTGATCGACTCTATCTCGTACTCGACGTCGGAGAGTTCGACGCCTTCCTCTGTCTGAACCTGGAGACCGGCTATCTGTGGCTCGTCTATCGGCTTTCCTATCTGTGACAGGAGCTTCACCCTCAGGTCTTCTATGCCGTCGACCTCGTCGACGACCTTCTTCGCTATACGTATCGAGAGAAGGTTGTAGATCTTGCCTATGTGGTTGACGGGGTTCTTTCCGCTCGTGGCTTCGAGGCTCATGTTCCTACTCGGGGTTATGAGACCGTTGGCGCGGTTGCCCCTTCCGACGCTTCCGTCGTCTCCCATCTCAGCGCTCGTCCCCGTCTCTGTGAGGTAGAAAGTCCCCTCGTCCCGAGGACTCTCTGAGTCCTCGTGTGCATGCGAGTCTTCAGATTCGCGAACGTCGTAGTCGTCGGCGGTGTTGACTGCGACGTTGAGGTCTCTGTCAGTGTACTCCTCGGCTGTCGAGGCGACGAACTCCCTGACGTCCTCCATCACGCTGATATACTCATCGGCGTCCTTGACGTACTCCGAGACAGTCGCCGCCGCGACCGTGAGATCTAAGGTATCGCCCTCGCGTTTTCCCATCACCTTGACGTCCTCTCCCACCGCGGGAATCTCGTGTCTCAGGTCTTCGTAGATCTGTGTCTCGGTCTCGTAGACTACCTCCTCGGTCTCGGAGAATGGCGCGTGACCCACTCCGAACGAGGTGTCGTTTGCCTTCGGAACCGCACCGTCTTCGAGCTTGAAGACGTCCTTGAGATCTGTCGATCCCTCGCCCATACGTACGTCGACGACGACCTCCGACTCTAAGTCGATATTCTGGAGGGTGTCGTCGATATAGTCACGTGCCGCCTTGACAGCGAGGGTGTCGGTGGGTATTGCCTCGCCCTCGAACTCCTTCGTCGCCCTTCCGACTATCAGGACGTAGATCGGCTCAACGACCTCTCCGCCGCCGAAGTCGGGCTGGCTCCGTCCCGCGACCAACTGACACTCATCTGTGTTGTGGTGGAGGACAGCACCGAACCTGTCGAGGTACTCCTGAGACAGCGCGCGCATTACCGACTCGGCGATGCCGTCACAGATAGAGTCGGGATGTCCCATCCCTTTTCTCTCGGCGAGCTCGATCCTCTGTTGATCCACAGGGATCTCGTCGAGAGACTCGACTCTTATGTTACGTTCCATAATCAGAGTCGTCGCC
Source organism: Candidatus Afararchaeum irisae (assembly GCA_034190545.1). NCBI lineage: Archaea > Methanobacteriati > Methanobacteriota > Halobacteria > Halorutilales > Halorutilaceae > Afararchaeum (SeqCode) > Afararchaeum irisae (SeqCode). The sequence continues at coordinate 31,838 of JAXIOF010000002.1, forward strand.
GGCTGATCTAATAACTTCTGATGACAGCTTGGTAGCCGTTTTCTCGGCTCGGCTACATTTTTTAGGCTGTCAACCTCTCCCATAAAAAATAAAGTTATGAGTGTAGACAAACCTACATAGTACATGGCGCGTTCCGACGAGGGTGAGGACTCGATAGTCCCCGAGGGGTACGTCGAGCCCGAGATCTCGACGCCCGAGGACGACGACCTTGACGAGGACATGGCTAAGACCCCCGACGAGATCAAACACGATGTCGAGGAGATCGACGAGAGACGAAACCTCGTGCGCCTCGACGAGGACGACGGTGACGAGCTTTCTTCTTCACCGCGCCAGAGAAGGAGCCGGGGACACGGACGTGACCGTCCGAATCCCAAGGAGTCCGACAGACCGACATCCAGACGCCATCCCGAGCCCTCGGTCGAAGACACCGACCTCGACCGGAGTTCGGAGTCGGATGTCGAGACTAAGCTACGTGAGGCACTTGAGGAGAGACACGACAACGCCTTCTACGTCGGTGTCAAGAGACAGGGCGAGATTGAGGTGATCGACTCAGACGTCGACTCCTCCGAAGACATAATCGCGGAGGTCTTCACTCAGTATATCAGATACGAGTACGAGTCAAACGACAGTACCTACAAAGAGACCGCTTACGACAACCTTTCGAGGCTTCCCGTCTCGCCGCGTCTCACGCCTCTCGACGTATTCAAGATAATAAAGTCATACGACGTCTCGCCCGACGACACAGTCATGGATCTCATAGAAGAGGTCGAGAAGGGCGGAAGCAGACGTCTCGATGAACTTTAGTTATCCTATCTTCCTGTCCTCGACACCCGAGATGTCGGGGGCACCCTCGGCGCCTTCCTTGAGGGGAGCCTCTCCGAACTTCTTCTTGAGCTCGTAGAGAACCTCCTCTCTCATTCCCTCGGCGAACTTTATCGAACCTACGACGAGATGTCCTCCTCCGTCGACACCCGCTCCTCTGATCTCGTCCTTGAGTTCGTCGACTATCTGGGGTATGTCTATCCCGACGCCGTGTCCTCTTATGACACAGAAGTCAGGTCCGTATCCTATCGTAATTACAGGATCGTCTGTCTCGTCGACCTTCGTGTCGTGTATCTCGCCAGTCGTCTTGCCGGGTCCGGGGAAGGTGAACTTGTGGGCGTACTTCTCGACGTTTATGGTGTAGAGACGCGCGCCGTTTTCGAGCCTCTCCTCCTGTACGTGGGGCATCGCGGTAGAGATCTGTCTCTCGAATGCCTCGTCGGCGCGTTGGTTGAGCTTCTCGACGAGTTCATCGTGTACGTCGTTGTCGCTCACGTCGAGTATGTCGTTGACGAGATGCCTCCCCTCGTCGTACTTGAGCCAGAACGCCTCGTAGTCGAGCGCGTCGGCGACGTCCTCTAAGTGACCCTCGTCGTAGCCCTCGTTCTCCGCCATCTCGACGTACTCTTCCATCTCGTCAGCCTCCGACCTGTCGCCCTTGCCTGACACAGCCGGAACGTGACGTACTTCGTCCTCGACATCGGGGTTGACGAGACGTGCTAGTTCGGTACACAGCATCCCCGAGGTTATCGAGTAGTCCTCATCTATGAGGTAGGGGTTGACGTGTTCCTCGACGAGAGGGTCTACCGAGTCGGGGTCGGGGAAATGGTGGTCGACTATGTAGATCGGAATGTCGTAGGTTCGCGCTATCTCGTACGCCGGAGTGTCCTCCTCTGTCGATCCGTTGTCGAGCATCACGAGTATAGGCATCGAGTGCCCGTGTCTCTTGACGTCCTTGAGGGCGTAGTTGAGGTCACGTGTGACGTCCTCCATCTCGTAGAAGGGTGCCTTACTCGGCGACCGCGAGAAGAGATGGTACTTCGCCTCGGGGTCGTCGTTGACCTCGTCTATCATAGAAGTCACAGCCCTCTCGACTACGACGCCGCTCGATATACCGTCGGCGTCGGCGTGGTGTCTGACTATTATCGGACGGTTGGTGAGAACAGCCTTCCTTATCGCCTTAGCTACGTTTCTGAGTCCCGGGTAGAGGCTGTCTATGCTGTCGGCGTCTATGAGAGGCTCTATCTCGGGAGGCTCAGCCTTCTCGTCGAGACTCGCCTGTATTCTCTCCTCGACCTCGTCTCTCTCGTCGCCTTCGAGCCCCTCCATCTCGTCCGCCTCTATCTGGAGATCGCCGTCACGTGTCTCGACCTCTCCTCTTATACGTACGAAGTCACCTGTCTCTATCTCGGGGTATGCACGTACACCCGCTTCGACGAACGCCGCTGTGTCGACCGTCCCCGTCTCGTCGGTCACCGTGAATATCGTGGGACCTCCTGTCTGTTTCGTACGGACGACCTCGCCCTCGACGTAGACCGCCTCACCCACTCTCTCGGAGAGACTTCCGATCTCCGATCTAGTCCTCTCGCACTCGATCTCTGCGTCGTTGTAGTCATGCATGAAGACGGGACGCAGATCTATGTCTCCGTTGTCCTTTATCTCTGAGACACGTACCTTGACCTCGTCTCCGACTTCAAGGCTCTCAGAGAGATTAGACTCGTGTATCAGACCGCTTATGTCGTCGTTGAGATCTACGAAGACTCCGTAGTCTACCACACCGTTGACCTCACCCTCGTAGACCTTACCCTCGTCTACCTCGTCTAAGCCACACGAGTTGCCGAGATGGTAGAGAACAGGTGTGCCCTCGTGCTCGTTACACAGATCTCCGCCTCCTTCGACTTTCCTTCCGCAGACGTCGCATGTAGATTCGTTCATCGTTTACGCGACCTTTGTTATAGAGTCTAAAGGCTGTTCGGGTTTCGACTGACGTTCGGAAATCTTCGATTTCCGAGCCATCCAGAACAAGTTCTGGAGACGTTCGTCAATCAAAGATTGACGTGCACACGAGAACTCAAAGAGTTCTCGGGACGTTCGCTAATCTTCGATTTCCGAGCCATCCAGATCGAAGATCTTGTGGTGTTGACAAGCTTTGTATACTCCCGAACTCTATACGTCTCATCCCCGTATGTACGAGATCCTCGAACACACAGCAGACGCCAAGTTCAGAGCTGAGGGCGAGACACTCGAAGACGCGCTCCGAGAGGTAGTCGAGGCATTCGCCGAGGTCGTCGGAGCACACGAAATAAATCCCGAGGACGAAGCTCAGAACCGGATCACGGTTAACTCGGAGAACCTCGAAGCCCTAGTCTTCGACTTCCTCGACCGTCTCATCTACACACAGGACGTCGAGGGTGTAGCCGTCTTGACCGCAGAGACGGTGACCGTAGAAGAGACCGAGACGGGCTACTCCCTCACAGCCGTCGTCGAGACGGTTCCGTTGAGCACGACCTCGGGACTCACCGACATCAAGGCTCCGACATACAACGACATGAGGGTCGAGGAGACTGACTCAGGATGGCTGATTCAGGCGGTTCTCGACATCTGACCCAAAGGTTTAGTTAGGCAGATTCGAAGACTCAGGTATGGAGATAACACAGGTAGACGAAAACATCTACGAGATCGGGCAGGAAGACGACATGAACGTTCCTGCGAGGGTCTACGCTTCTGAGCTTCTTCTGGAGAAGATCGAACAGGACAAGACGCTCGAACAGGTCAGAAACGTCGCCACCCTACCGGGGATACAGAAGTACTCTATCGTTCTCCCCGACGGTCACCAGGGATACGGATTCCCGATAGGCGGCGTCGCGGCTGTCGACATGGACGACGGAGTCATAAGTCCCGGAGGTATCGGCTATGACATCAACTGTCTCTCGGGGGACACCGAGGTTCTGCTGGAGTTCGGGAGGAGGAGGAGTATAGAAGACCTCAGACAGAGCTTTGACGACGAGAGGGCTGTCGTAGCTACTTCCGACTCCGCCGACACCTCAGGAATACATCTGTTCACTCAGGACGAGAAGACAGTATACGAGGTAGACACCGGACTCCGGACAGTAGAGGCGAGTCCCGACCATCCCTTCTTAACCCCTGAGGGCATGAAGCCCCTACGAGAGATCGACGAGGGCGACGAGGTCTACGTCTATCCCTTCGAGGGTATCGAGGACGAAGATCCCGACGACGTCGTACTCCTCGACTCCGACGACTTCTCCTCCGAGGTCGCTGAGGTTCTCGAAGACCGCGGTCTCCTGCCTCTCTCGACGGCTGACAGGGAGTTCAACATACTCCTGAAACTCGTGGGATACCACACGGGCGACGGATCATTCAACCGCCACGGTGACACAGCCTTCTACGGAGAGGAGGAGGGTCTCAGACAGATACAGGAGGACATACGCCAACTCGGATTCGAGCCGTCGAGGATCTACTCGCGCGAGAGGAGCCACGAGATAGACGGGTCGGAGTTCGAGGCTGTCGAAAACACAGTCAAGTCGACCTCGAAGGCGTTCCAGAGGCTACTCGTCGCCCTCGGTGCACCCGAGGGAGTCAAGGTAGACTCAGAGTTCACGACTCCCAACTACCTCGACGGCTGTACCGACTGGCAGAAGGCACTATATCTCTCGGCTTTCTTCGGTGCCGAGATGAGTAGTCCCGCTCCTCAGACAGACAAGAACCTCTACTGTCCTACGGTGTCACACAGCCGCAGGTCGGGAGGAGGCGACGACTTCGTACGTGAGATAAAGTCGTACCTCGAAGACCTCGGCATAGAGACCAACTCGACGGAGGAGTTCGAGTCTGAGACAGGGGCAACGAGATACCGTTTCGGTGTCAAGAACGACTCCGAGAACCTGATACGTCTCTTCACGCGTGTCGGTTACACATACGCAGTCGAGAAACAGAAGGAAGCCGTCAGAGCCACAGTCTATCTGCGTGAGAAGGAACGTGCGATAGACGAACGCCGGACTGCGTCTGAGAGAGCGGTCGCGATGTACGACGGCGGCGTAGCCCCGAAGGAGATAAAGTCACGTCTCGAAATAAACGACAGGTTCGTCGAGAGGAGCATATACGGCGACGCCAGAGCCGAGGTCAGACCACCCGCTGACTTCCCGGGATACGACGACTTCACCGACTCGGTCGATGTCGACGACGGATTCCGTGTCACGACTCAGGTCGAGTCGATAGACGAGATAGGCGAAAAGACCGTATACGACATAGGCGTAAGACACGACGCCCACAGCTTCGTCGCAGACGGCTTCGTCGTCTCGAACTGCGGCGTCCGTGTTCTGCGTACAAACCTGAGTTACGACGACGTGAGGGGCACGGGAGAGAAGCTAGCCGAGAGGCTCTACCAGACAGTCCCGTCGGGTCTCGGCAAGGGAAGCTATCTAGACACAGACCTCGACGACATAGAAGGTATACTCGAAGGCGGCATGGAGTGGATGCTCGAAAACCGACACGCCTTCGAGGAGGATCTCGAACACTGTGAGGAGAACGGCAGGCTACCCGGCGATCCGAAGGCTGTTCCCGACGAGGCGAAGGAGAGAGGAGTCAGCCAGGTTGGATCGCTCGGATCGGGCAACCACTTCTTAGAGGTACAGAGGGTCTCGAACCTCTACGACGAACCGACCGCCGAAGCCTACGGTCTTGAGGAGGATCAGATCGTTGTCATGATACACACGGGGTCGAGGGGTCTCGGACACCAGACGTGTACCAACTACCTCAGGAGGTTCGAGAGGGAGTATCCCGATATAGTCGAGGATCTCCCCGACAAGGAGCTCATATACGCGCCGATAGGCGACGACCCAGCCGAGGAGTACAGAGACGCTATGTACGCCGCCGCCAACTTCGCGTGGTCGAACAGACAGGCGATAACACAGGCTGTGAGAGAAGTCTTCAACGAGATGTACAGTATCCGTGAGAGGGACGTCGAACTCGTCTACGATGTCTGTCACAACATAGCCAAGGAGGAGACCCACACCGTAGACGGCGACGAGAAGGAGCTACTCGTCCATCGGAAGGGCGCGACGAGAGCCTTTCCCGCAGGAAGGGAGGAGATACCCGATGTCTACCAGGACGTAGGACAGCCCGTTCTCATACCCGGTACGATGGGCACCGACTCGTGGATACTCTCGGGAGGTGAGAAGTCGCTCGACCTCTCGTTCGGTTCAACCGCACACGGTGCTGGCAGGGTGATGTCGAGGACACAGGCGAAGAAGGACTACTGGGGACGTGACGTACAGGAACAGCTCGCGGAGAGGGAGATTTACGTCAGGGCAGAGAGCGGATCGACTATCGCCGAGGAAGCACCCGGAGCGTACAAGGACGTCGATGAGGTCATGAGGGTGAGCGACGAACTCGGAATAGGTGAGAGGGTCTCACGTCTCGCTCCTATAGCGACTATAAAGGGGTGAAGTACCTCGGGGACAAGCCCCGAGGCTTCACCGTCTTGACCGCACGCCCAAAAACTGGGCGTGCCGTCGCAGGCGAATTTAATTCCCCTCGACCTTCCCGAAATGGGTCGGTTGGAATTCACACCCGAACGCTCGGTGCGTCCGTGAGGGCCGGCGGCTCCACCCCGCCCGACAACTCCCGTCGCACCACGCCAAAGACGCGGGTTTTGAGAGGAGTCGCATTTCCTTGCAACTGCCGGCAGTTGCTTCGGATTAAGGTCTTTAATCCACGTCGCAACTGTATTCGTCGATACGGCAGGTTGCATCATATAGCTTACGCAATTCACCCTCGGGGTCAAGTCAAGGAAAATCTTTGATTTTCCGTATCCCAAAAAGCTCTGCTTTTTGAAGACCCCGAGGCACTCTCGCTGTATTCCTGTAGAAACGAGATAAATAAGACAGACACAAAGACAGAGAAAGACTAGACTAAGACAGCTTCTTCTTGGCTTCGGCGACTATCTCGTCTATGTCGGCGTCCTGGAGATCCTCGTCGCCGAGTCGGAGACGCAGACGCGGTCTTCCTATGTCGATCGGCTCCTTCTCGGTGTCTATCAGACCTGCGTCCTCCAGCTCAGTCTTCTTACGTGAGAAGGTCGCCTTCGACGCGACGCCCGAGTCCTCTCCCCATTTCGAGATGTCATAGAGGAGTATCTTGTTCTTCGCCGCGACCAGGAGAGCGACTGTAATCTCGTCGAGCCCCTCGCCGTCACCCTTCGCGGCGTCGAGTAGGTCGAGGACTCTCCTGAAGTCGTCCTCAGTCTCGTCGCCTATCTCGTCTCTCAGGCTCTGGCTCACGTCGCTCATCGGCGGAGTACGTATCTTGAACTCGTCTCCGTCCTCCCACATCGAGTCGAAGAGATCCGAGACTGCCTCGGCGAGTTCGTCGTTCTCGGCTGCGACGGTACCTATCGAGTCGTCGGTCTCTATGAAGCTGATAGTCTCTGTGTCGTCGAGTATAGCCACCGACCTCTCGACTGTGTCGTCAGTAGACAGTATCTCTAAGACTCCCTCCTTTATGAGGTCACTCGCGGCACTCGATATAAGGAAGTCACGCATAACCTCCTTGAGACTCTCCTCGTGGACGAGGACACGCATCCTCTCGATCTTGTCGCGCTCCTCGCTCGCGACCTCTATGTAGTCGCCCAGAACCCCAGGAGAGACCTGCAGAACGTCGAGACTGCCACCGCTTTCCTCTATGGATCTCCGTATAATGTCCCGTCCGTCGACACCTGTCAAGTTCGCTGTCATTCTGACTAAGTATATTGATAGGTCTATATTTAATTTGACGGTCTGAGTCTGATAAATGAGGGATAACGAGGTAGTTGGAATACGTCAGTCTTAGATTGACTATAACACAGATCGGGGATCTGTGGAATACGTCGCCCGCCGACGCGTTGAAAGTCTCGGTTGGATCGGAGAAGACTTATGCTCGACAGTCCGTTTGGTTAGGTATGGAACACATAGACGAGACCGACCCCGAGACGGCGGAGGCGATACGCGGAGAGATCGAGAGAGAGGAACGCGGTCTTGAGATGATCGCGAGCGAGAACATCGCCTCGAAGGCTGTGATGGAGGCACAGGGCTCTGTAATGACCAACAAGTACGCCGAGGGGTATCCCGGGGAGAGGTACTACGGCGGCTGTGAATACATGGACGAGGTCGAGAATCTCGCGAGAGACCGCGCGAAGGAGATCTTCGGAGCCGACCACGTCAACGTACAGCCACACTCGGGGACACAGGCTAACATGGCAGTCTACTTCTCTGTCCTCGAGCCCGGCGACAGGATACTCGGAATGGATCTCACACACGGAGGACATCTCTCCCACGGACATCCCGCCAACTTCTCGGGAAAGCTCTACGACGTAGAGAGCTACGAGGTCGACGAGGAGACGGGACGTATAGACTACGACGACCTGAGAGAGCACGCCGAGGAGTTCGACCCCGACATAATCGTATCGGGAGCGAGTGCGTATCCCCGTGAGATAGAGTTCGACACTATAGGAGAGATAGCCGACGACGTCGACGCCTACCATCTCGCCGACATAGCACATATAGCCGGATTAGTCGCCTCCGACGTTCATCAGAGTCCTGTTGAGCACGCCGAGTTCGTGACGACGACGACACACAAGACACTCCGTGGTCCGAGAGGCGGAATGATAATGTGTGACGAAGAGTTCGCAGACGACATAGACACGACTGTCTTCCCCGGAGTCCAGGGAGGACCCCTGATGCATGTCGTAGCCGCTAAGGCTGTCTCGTTCAAGGAGGCACTCACAGACGACTTCGACGAGTACCAGGAGGCGATCGCCGAGAACGCACGTGTCCTCGGTGAGACACTCCAGGACGAGGGATGGAACCTCGTGAGCGGCGGAACCGACAACCATCTCGTCCTGATGGATCTACGTGGTACCGGAATTACCGGAAAGGAGGCGGAGGAAGCGCTCGAAGACGTCGATATCACAGTCAACAAGAACACCATACCCGGCGAGGAGAGAGCCCCGACGGTCGCCTCGGGAATACGTATAGGTGCTCCCGCGCCGACGACACGTGGTCTGAGAGCCGACGAGTTCGAGAAGGTAGGACGTCTCATCTCACGTGTCCTCAATAACACCGACGACGACGAGGTCAAGGCGGAGGTCAGAGAGGAGGTAAACAGTCTGTGTGACGAGTTCCCGATCTATCCCGTACTGAACTAAATCTTAATCTCCTCACAGACACGACGGAAGATTTCTTTTTCGGCTTCGTTCTCATTCTCATTCTCGTTGTACGCCTCGATCTGACGCTGTGCCCCCGACTCCTCTATGAGACTCTCGGCGAGACTTAGTTTCTGACCCTCAAGACTGCCGACCACGTCATCGAAGAGGTCTTCGAGTTCGACTACTCCGGTCTCTGTCTCTCCCTCTCCCGTACGCAGGAAAGTGGCGTCGTGTCCGTGTCTCAGGGCGCGCCATTTGTTCTCGTCGAGTATCTCACGCCTGACGTCGGTGTGACCGCCCCTGTCGCAGTCCGAGTACAGATCGAGGACGAGTGCACGTGTCAGAGCCACGAATCCGACGACCCTCTCGATACTCGTCTGTGAGTCGGGCGAACGTATCTCGACTGTGCCGTACCTCGTGTTGGGACGTACGTCCCACCAGATCTCTCCTCTGTCCTTTATCGATCCTTCCTCGACCATCCTCTTCTCGAAAGACCTAAAGTCGCGCCACGAGTCGAATGCGGTCGGAATACCCGTGTTAGGAAGATTCTCGAAGACGACCGCCCTCGCACTTCTCAGACCCGTCTCGTATCCCTGCCAGAAAGGAGAGTTGGCTCCGAGAGCGAGGTACATCGGAAGATAACGCCGGATCTCGTTGGCTATACAGACCGCGGTGTCGGCGTCGTCTACGCCTATGTGGACGTGGAGACCCGCCGTCATGTTCCTGTGCTGAGGATAGCCTATACGTTCGAGCTGTTTGGTGTAACGCGGCTTCTGTATCTGTTCGTTCTCGATCCATTTCGCCGAGGGATGGAGACCCGCAGCGAGAACCTCGTAGCCGTAAGACCGGACGTACGACTTGAGTGCCTCCCTCTTCTCGGCGACCTGGTCACGTGCGTCTCCGACTGAGGTCGCCGTGTCGGTCGTGGTTTCGAGGACGAACTTGAACAGCTCTGTGTCTAGATGATCCTGAAGCTCGCGTGGAGGGTCTTCTAGAAGACTGTCGGAGGCAGCCACGGGTTCGAGAGTCTCGGAGTCGACGACGTAGAACTCCTCCTCGACCCCTATCGTGCCTAACGTGTCGAACCTTTCCCTCTCTTTCATCCGACTCTCGCCTCTGTGTATTTGCTTGGAAAATCAGATATAAAAGTGAATCTAACTGTCGGTGTCTCTAAGCCGCGGCTTCCTCACGTATCCAGTCGTAGCCCTCGTCCTCGAGCTTCTCGGCTAGCTCGTGTCCTCCCTTCTTAGCCACCTCTCCGTCGAGCATCACGGCGACGCGGTCGGGCTCGACGTAGTCGAGTATCCTCTGGTAATGAGTGATGAGGAGAGTACCCATCGAGTCGTCGCCCTGTGTGAGTTCGTTGATGCCCTTAGCGACTATCTTGAGTGCGTCGATGTCGAGACCCGAGTCGACCTCGTCTATCAGAGCGATCTCGGGGTTGAGAACCGCCATCTGGAGGACTTCCATTCTCTTCTTCTCTCCTCCCGAGAAACCCTCGTTTATCGACCTGTTCATGAAGTCGGAGTCGATCTCGAGTATCTCCATCTTCTCCTCGAGCATATCCTGGAACTCCGCGGGTCCTATTTCGTCTTCCTCGTCCCTACCGGCGTTTACCGCGGTACGCAGGAAGTTACTCACCGTCACACCCGTTATCTCCTTGGGATACTGGAAGGCGAGGAAGAGACCGAGACGTGCCCTCTCGTCGGGCTCCATCTCAAGTATGTTCTCTCCCTTGAGGTAGGCTTCGCCCTCGGTGACCTCGTAAGCCGGATGTCCCATGAGTACCTTCGCGAGAGTCGACTTTCCGCTTCCGTTGGGACCCATCATGGCGACGACCTCACCCTTCTCTATCGTGATGTCGACTCCGTTGAGTATCTTTTCTCCGTCAGCCTCTACGTGTAAGTTGTTTACTTCGAGTTGTGTCTGTGTCATTGTTGATCTTATCTTAACTTAACTTAAGCTACCTGTCTAACTATGCTATGTCTCTGCCTCGTACTCTGCTACACCGCCTTCGAGAACCTTGAGACCTAAGACCGCACATTTCACCCTCATCGGATTTAGCTCTATGCCGAGCATATCCATTATGTAGTCGCGGTCGAGGTCTTTGACCTCGTCGAGTGTCATTCCCTTGATCTCGTCGGTGAGCATCGACGCGCTCGCCTGGCTGATCGCACAGCCCTCTCCCTTGAACTTCGCGTCTACTATCTCGCCGTCCTCGTCTAGCTCGACGTAGACGTCTATCTCGTCGCCACACGACGGGTTGACGTCCTCGTACTCTATGTCGGGGTTCTCGATCTCGCCGTAGTTGTGGGGATTCCTGTAATGGTCGAGTATGTTCTGCTTGTACATGTCGCGGCTCATGCTCCGAACACCTCCTTGACGTCTTCGAGTGCCTCTACGAATCTGTCCGCCTCCTCACGTGTGTTGTAGAGGTAGAACGACGCACGTGCTGTCGCCGCTACATCTAACTGATCCATAACGGGCTGTACGCAGTGGTGTCCCGCTCTGACGGCGACTCCCGAGTCGTTGAGTATGTCGCTCGTGTCGTGAGCGTGTGCGCCCTCGACGTTGAACGAGACGACTCCTCCTCTCTCCTCGTAGTTGGAAGACGGACCGTATACCTCGACACCGTCGACCTCTTCGAGTCTTTCGACCGTGTACTCCGCGAGCATCTTCTCGTGTTCGTGTATGTTCTCCATGCCTATATCTTCGAGGTACTCTACGGCTCTCCCGAGACCTATCCCCTCGGCGACGTTCGGTGTTCCCGCCTCGAACTTCCACGGAATCTCCGCCCACGTCGCTTCCTCACGTGTGACCTTCTTTATCATCTCTCCGCCGTACTCGAACGGCGATGTCTCTTCGAGGACTTCCTTCGAGCCGTATAGGACTCCGCTTCCCGTCGGTCCACACATCTTGTGTCCGCTGAAGGCGAGGAAGTCACAGCCTATCTCTCCGACGTCTACGGGCATATGAGGGACGCTCTGGGCGGCATCTACGAGACACCGTGCGCCGACTTCGTGGGCGCGGTCACAGATCTCCTCGACCGGCGTGACCGTGCCGAAGACATTCGACATATGGATCACCGAGACCATCGCGGCGTCCTCGGTGATCTTCGTCTCTATCTCGCCCTCCTCTATGAAGCCGTGGTCGTCGGTTTCGAGAAAGACTAGGTCTGCACCCGTGCGTTCAGCGATCTGTTGCCACGGGAGGAGACCCGAGTGGTGTTCCATCCCCGTGAGGACGACCTCGTCGCCCTCGCCGAGGTTATCGAGACCCCAGCCGTATGCTACTGTGTTGATCGCCTCCGTCGTGTTCGAGGTGAAGACGATTTCGTCGCTCGACGCGCCTATGAAGTCTGCGACCTTGTCGTGAGCCGTCTCGTAGGCTATGCTAGCCTCCTGGCTCATCTCGTGGAGACCCCTGTGTACGTTGGCGTTGTACCTCTCGTAGTACTCGTTCATCGCGTCGACGACCTGAGTCGGGGTCTGTGAGGTCGCTGCGTTGTCGAGGTAGACGAGTCTCTCCCCGTTGACCTCACGTCTGAGCGCGGGGAAGTCTCTCCGTACCTCCTCGACGTCTATCGGGCTAGGGCACTCCTCGGCAGTCATCTCTATTATATTTCCATCTTACGTTCGACTATCTCGCGGCAGTCGTCCTCTAACTCCTCGAGAGGGAGCTCTCCGAAGACGGGCTCGAAGAATCCCTCGACTATCCTGCGTCTAACGCTCTCCTCGTCGAGACCCCGCGACCTCATGTAGAACATCTCCTCATCGTCTATCTTACCGACTGTTGCGGCGTGAGAGCACTTGACGTCGTTGTTGTCGATCTCGAGACGCGGCGACGCGTCAGCCTCCGCCTTGTCACTCACGAGTAGGACGTTCTCCGTCTGGTAGGCGTCGACGTTGTAGGCGGGCTCGGAGACCTCTATTGTGCCCTCGTAGGCACCCACCGCCTCGTCGTCTAAGACTCCTCTCGTGAACATGTCACAGACGGAGTTGGGAGCGTCGTGGCGTGTACGTGTCTCTACGTCGAAGTGCTGGTCTCCCGTGCCGAAGAAGAGACCCAGGTTCTCGGTGTCGGCTCCCTCTCCCTCTATCACCGTGCTCACCGTCGACTTCGTGAGAGCGGTTCCGAAACAGCCGTCTATCCAGTTGACACTCGCGTCTCTTCCTGCGGTTCCTCTCTTGACCGTGTACTGGTACGAGTCCTCGGAGAGATCCTGTACGGCTCCGTAGTTGACCTCGGCCCCGTCTCCTGCGTGTACCTCGACGATGTTCGAGAAGTACGACTCGTCTCCTCCCTCGATACTCTCGGAGACGTTGACCTTGGCGTTATCCTCGACGACGACGAGTGTGTGACTGAACTGTACACTGTCGTCCACGACGGTCTGGGTCGATAGAGTCTCGTCGACCTCAACACCCTCGGGAACGTAGACGAAGACACCGTCGGTAACTGCTGCGGCGTGTATAGCAGTGAAGCGGTTGTCGTCCCATCTCACAGCCTTGTTCATCAGGTTCTCACGTACGAGATCCTCGTGTTCTTCGACTGCTGTCGCGAAGTCGGTGAGGACGACTCCCTCGGGCAGATCGGCTTCGTTAGTCTCGATCTGCCTCTGGGTCGTACCCTCTCCCTTAGCGAGCGACCTCGCTGTTAGCTCTCCTAAGTCAGTCCAGACCTTTCCGGGTGTGGTTATGACCTTCGGGAACGGGAGGTCTTCGTACGACTCCCATGCTTCGAGTCTTCTGTTCGTGAGCCAGTCGGGCTCGTCTCTCGACTCGGAGACCTCAAGTACGTGGTCTCGGTCGAGCTTCTGTTGGGGTTCTGCGCTCATTGTCTTTGTCTTGTGGTGTGGTTACGTCGTTTTAAAATACAGCTATCTATCCGAGTGATCCTTCCATCTCGAGCTCTATGAGACGGTTTAGCTCGACGGCGTACTCAAGAGGTAGCTCGTCGGTTATGGGCTCTATGAAGCCCGAGACGACCATCTGCATAGCCTCGTCGTCCTCTATTCCGCGTGACTGGAGGTAGAATATGTCCTCGTCTCCTATGCTTCCGACAGTCGCCTCGTGTGCCATGTCGACGTCCGACTCGTTGATCTCCTCGTAAGGCATCGTGTCGCTCACCGACTCGTCGTCGAGCATCAGTGCGTCACAGTCGACGCTCGATTTGACGCCCTTCGCTCCCTCGGAGACACGTACGAGTCCCCTGTAGTTCGTCCTTCCGCCGTCCATCGATATCGACTTCGACTCTATCGTCGACGACGTGTCGGGCGCGAGGTGTGAGACCTTAGCTCCCGTGTCTATATCCTGTCCCTCTCCCGCGAAGGCGACCGAGATCTGACGCGCGTTGGCGTTTCTTCCCTTGAGAACCGACATCGGGTAGAGCATCGTCGTCTTCGATCCCATCGATCCCGATATCCACTCCATTGTTCCGTTCTCCTCGACGAGTGCGCGTTTCGTGTTGAGGTTGTAGGTGTTCTTGCTCCAGTTCTGAACTGTCGAGTACTTGACACGTGCGTTCTCCTCGACAAAGACCTCGACACATCCCGCGTGGAGGTTGTGGCTGGTGTACTGGGGAGCCGAACATCCCTCTATGTAATGTACCTCAGCACCTTCCTCGGCGATTATGAGGGTGTGCTCGAACTGTCCCATCCCCTCGGTGTTCATACGGAAGTACGCCTGTATAGGCATCTCGACAGTGACTCCCTCGGGTACATAGACGAACGACCCACCCGAGTGTACCGCGCCGTGGAGAGCGGCGAACTTGTTGTCAGACGGAGGAACCGACTTCGTCATGAAGTACTCCTTCACGAGATCCTCGTGCTCCTGTATCGCTGTGTCTATGTCGGTGAAGACGACTCCCTTCGACTCCCACTGCTCCTTCATGTTCTGGTAGACGACCTCCGACTCGTACTGGGCACCGACGCCGCCGAGTGCCTTCTGTTCCGCCTCGGGAATACCGAGCTTGTCGAAGGTGTCCTTTATGTCGTCGGGAACCTCGTCCCAGTCCTGTTCCGCTTCCGACTCGTCGGCGCGGAGGTAGGTCACTATCTCGTCTATACGGAGATCCGACAGGTCGGGACCCCAGTCGGGCATCGGCATCTCCTTGAAATGCTCGAGCGCGTTGAGACGTCTCTCAAGCATCCAGTCGGGCTCGTCTTTCTCCTCCGAGATCTCACGTATTATCTCCTCCGATAGACCCTTCTCGCTCTTGTACTCCGACCTCTCGGGGTTGCGGTGGTCGAACCTCTCCCTCTGGGCTTTTTCTAACTCTCTTGTGTCTGAACTCATGTTATCACTCTGGAGAACTTACTACTTTGAAAGTAGTCTGTCTTCCGCTTAAGTCTTACGTGTTGGGGCTTGTCTAAAGGGCTTTCTCTTCTCTCCGACCCTGACGGAGAGACGGGCATACTCTCTGTCCGACAGTAATAATACTCGCCGCGACTTATGTCAGGTATGAGAGCCGATGTCATAGGTGTCGACAGCCACGACCCGGGGGACTACTGTGTTATACTCAGAGTCGAAGACGACCGAGCCGTGGCGGTTCCCGTCGAAGCCAGACACGCACAGTCGATCCGTCTCGGTCTCGACAACACGAGGTTCGGAAGACCCCTTACACACGACCTTCTTATCGAGGTTCTGACTGAGATGGGAGGCGCGGTCGACTCCGCCGAGATATACGCCTACGACGAGGAAAGAGACGAGTTCTACGCGCGTCTTAAAACTGAGTCTTACCGTGGCGGCGACCGACGCGACGAGATCCCCTACGACTGCGATCCTGGGGACGCCGTCGGAGTCGCTCTCAAGTCGAGCGCGCCCATACGAGTCTCAGAAGACGTAGTCGAAGAAGCTCCTGCCCCGGAGTCGGAGACGGGATGGTGAGGAAAACCGAGTCGGTCTCTGACCTCCTCGATCTCGAACGTCCCCCCGAGGACACACCTCTCCGTTCGCCTCGCGTCGAGTCGTACAGCTGGGAGACCTTCAAGACTACGACGCGTAAGACGGCTAACCTGATTGCTGGCTTGGGTGTCCGACGGGGACACTCCGTCTCATTCTCGCCCGCGAACCAACCCGAGTCTGTCTTCTTCTTCCTCGGTGCCTCACTACTCGGAGCCGAGGTCACGGCTGGTCTCGATGACGATGTCTCTCCCGAACTCGTCTTCGGACCTACGCCGACTGTCGAGAGACTCGGTCTCGGTACGAGAGGTATCTCTTACGGCGAGAAGCCCGACGATCCGCGTCTGACCCATTACGAGAGGGAGATATGGGGTGAGAGTCCCCTGTTCCCGCCTGACAGGACTAGCAGCCCCGAAGACGTCGTCCTAGTCGACGGCTCCGACGAGTACAGACAGAGCCAGCTCTTCGAAGCAGCCGAGACTGTAGCCGATGAAGCCGGAATCCACGACTACGACGAGGCTGTGGTCGGCTCAGTCTCCGAACCCAGAGATATAGTTGCCGGGGTTCTGGCTCCACTCGTCGCCGAAACCACGGTAACACTCCGCGGCGACGCGAGCCGAGGGACTGACACAGACACTGACGCTGACACGGATTCGGACGCTGTTCTACTCCGCCGAGGCGACACACAGAAGACTCTCCGGGTAGGCTCGGTCTCTATAAAATAGGAACGAAGCTGTCTGTCTGTTACTTTACTTTACTCTACTCTACTCTACTTTACTCGCTGTCGCTCGTCGCTACGCGTCTCACGTCGATAGCTCTTGGACCTTCTTCTGCCTCCTCGATCTCGAACTCGACTACGTCATCCTCGTCTATCTCGGCACCTAGAACCTCTGTGATATGGAAAAACACGTCCTCGTCGCCGTCCTCACGCTCTATAAATCCGTAACTCTTCTCGTTGTGGAAGAATTTTACAGTACCTTCTGCCATTTGAGTTCTCCTTTAACGTCTATAAGTTCTTAGCCTTAAAAAGAATTCTGGTGATCTCCGTCTTCCGTAAGTATAATCCGAGAAAGACGCCAACTCACCTTATGTCGCTCATAGACAACGTAATGGCTTCTCTTCACGTGATATTCGCCGCGGTCTGGATAGGAAGTGCCCTCTTCATGGCGGGGGTCGTCGTACCCGCCGCGCGCGACGGAAAGATGAGCTCCGAACTCGCGTCGCACGTCGCCGACAGGTTCTCTCTCGTCTCGATCGTCGGCTCAGCAGTCATGTTCGTGACAGGTGGACACATGGCTGGCACGATGTATAACTTCGGTGCTCTCCTCAACACAGTCGGCGGCAACCTCGTACTCACGATGGTCGTCCTCTGGTTCCTGGTATCGGGATTCCTACATATGGCGACTAAGAAACTCAAGGACGGAGTCGACGAAGACAGGGTCAGGACGCCGGCTAAGAACAGCTTAGTCTGGTACAGGATCTCGGCGGTTCTCGGCTTCTTACTCCTCGTGAACGGCGCGCTCCTCAGCTTCGTTTACTGAGCTAAGACGTCTTTACGAGGCGGTGTTCGATACCTTCTGACTGGAGCCTGTCAGTCAGGCTTCCCGTCCTGTCCTCGACTACACAGACGACCGCCGAGACGCCGTTGAGACACGCCTCGACTACACCCTCCTCGACTCCGTACCGAATGTAGTCTCTGACCTCTGACTTCTCGAGTGCGACCTCGGCTTCTGTTCCGAGTCCGAAGACGACGGCGGCGTCCTCGGTTTCCTCCCTGATCACTTCGGTCTCTACTTCTCTGCTTCCGCCGTCCTCGACTGAGGGAACCTGAAGGACTGTCACCGAACCCGGCTCCATCTCTATCAGGCCCTCGAACTCTGTTATTCCGATGTCCTCGCCCTCCTCGGCTGCTGTGACGGCTACGGCTGTCGGCGATCCGTCGCCGTCGGCTCGTGATACGTACATCCTTCCCTCCTCCATCTCTATGCCAACCCTGTCGCCCTCTTCTATACTCTCCCTTGCGACAGCCGTCTCTACGAAGACCTCTCCCATTACGTCACCTGTTACGTGTTCGAGGTAGTCGTCTAGCTCCTCTGCGCGCGAGAGTATGAGGTCGGCACCTTCCTTCGTCACAGTGTACCTTCCGCGCGCGAGGTTCTCGACGAGACCCTCGTCGACGAGGTAATGCATGTGATCCGAGACAGCCTGTGGAGTTATACCTATGCTGTCGGCTATCTCCGTCTGACTTATAGCGGGCTGGTTCTCCGCAATCTGAACGAGTATCTGGAACCTAGTTATCTCCCGCTTGTCGTTGAGAAGTCGGCTCTTCATTCTCCTTCTGAGTAAGTAGACGTGCCCGAGACTAATCTATTTTGGTAACCCACCGGCAAAAATATATTAACCGTGAGTACGACTAACGCCCCATGGATAACTCAAAGACCAGAAGGAGGTTTCTTACTTCTGCGGGACTCTTAGCCCTCGCTGGATGTGTTCAGACGACCAACCAGGGGCAAGAGACACAGAACGGGGATCAGGCGGACTCGGACGGCGGCTCTGGCGACGGATCGAACTCGGGCAACGGCGGCTCCGGGGGCAACTCGAACACGGCTGACGGAGACCAGAACGAGACACAGACACAGAACGAGACGGCGAACGAGACCGCAGACGTCGAGGAGGAGGTCGACTACGTCTCGGAGCCGAGAAGGGACAGACGTGTGAGTGTAGTCCGTGACTCCGTGAGAATTAAGGGCAAGACTATCTGGGGCGAGGTCGAGAACACGGGGAACGTACCTCTGATGGGAAGCGACATAGAGGTTCTCGGAAATATGCTCGACAACGACGGGATCGAGATAGCTAGAGGAGAGACCAACCCCAAGGACGTCTACTTCGAGCCGGGTGAGACACTCCCGTTCAAGTTCAGCATAAGCGTCGAGGTCAAGTCGGCTAAGTCGGAGGTCAACGACAGGATGTCGTCGGCTCAGAGACTCGCCGAGTTCGGACAGAGGTTCGCCGACTTCCTACATCTCGAAGCCGACGTTCTTCCGAGATCAGAACTCGAAATTCCGATTCCGAGAAAACACTACGGAGCCAAGAACCTGAGTCTTCTCGATGGTAAACTCGTAGAAGTCACGACTTCAGTCACAGAAGGCGGTAACGTAATCCCCGACACCAGACAGAGAAAGGCGACCTTCGACCTGCGTCTCAACAACCTCTCCGAAAGAAAGGTCGAGAACTTTGGTGTCGTGATAACACTCAGGAAAGAGGGGTCGACGCCTCAGTTAGTCGACTTCAAGTTCGTAAATGCGAGTCTCGAACCCGAGGACAGGGGCGAGAACAGGGTCGTAAAGGAGATCAGCTTAGACCAGAGGAACCTCAACGTCAGAGACCCCGAGATACGTATAACTCTCTACGAGAACACCGAAATAGTAGCCGCGGACGCTGAATAAACTGCCTACTCTAGACTTCTTCGAGGTGCTCTATTCCCTTCTTGCTCACGTTCGCCTCTGTGATCTCGTCGGGCATCCAGTCGGGCTTGTTCTCGGGTGCTGTCTCCTCCCACGCCCACGCGTCATATATGTGTACCTTGTCGGTACCCTTCTCACGTAGACGTATCTCAGTTGCGTTGTCCTTTGCGTCTTCCTCCGACCCGTGGACGTCGTCGAGTCTTCTCGCCGCCTTCAGCGCAGCCTGTCTCGGAGTGTTTCCGCTGAAAACGCTCGTCTCTTCACTGTCGGTTCTTAGCGCGAAGTTTCTTTTGCCGTCTTCTCTTACCATTTTTGGCACACCGTATGGGGAAGTCTATTCCGTACTGTAATATTAAATTAACGACGGTCTGCATCTATTTCACCGAAAGATACTTACGTCATGAGAAAACGCGACCCAGAAATACGACGAACCGCGCGGTTCACGTTGTTGCAGTGATCTCCTCGACCACGTCGTTGACTCCCATCGCTATTCCCTCGACCTCTATTCCGCCTTTACCCTTAGCGGCGTCGCCGACTACATAGACGCCGTCGAGTGGAGTGTCGTTTCCGGCTTTGTAGCCGTTCGCGACGCGGTTGACGGGCCAGTCTCCCTTGTAGCCCTGTGACAGGAGTATCTCGTAGTCGGCGTCGGGGAATATCTCTTCGAGGTCTGACTTCGCCTTACGTATAGCCTCTCCCGCCGTCTCCCTCTCGGGGTTCCAGCTCATATGTGCCTCCGTGAGATGTTTGCCGTCGGGAGCGAGACTCGGATCGGCGTGTGTGACCTCGTTTATTCCGTCTACCTTCTCGGCTTCGGGCGCGAACAGTATTCCGTTGTAACCCAGGAGTGGCTCGTCGGTTCCTAAGCTCATCTTTATACCCGGTGACGGCGGGCGACTCTCCGCCTCTTCGAGGTAGTCGTCGTCTCCCATCAGACGTGCTGTGATACGGTGTCCTGCGTTCGAGATTACGTAGTCGGCTTCGACCGTCTCGCCCTCGACTGTGACCTCACCCTCGTCTATCGCCTCGACCTCGTGTCTAGTATGTATCTCTCCCCCCTCCGACTCCACGACGTCGGCGAGTGCGTCGACGACCCCCGAACAGCCGCCCTTCGGAACCCCGGGCATACCGTACTTCTTCGTGTTCTTCATTATGGCGTAGATCTCGTCGACTGGCATCTCCTCCGCCGTCAGGGAACACGACCAGCCACAGAAGGCGTCGGCTACGTCACGCATCTCGCCGCTCGTGATGTCGTCGAGATTTCTCCCTCTCACGAGACCGTACCACGCTCTGAGGTACCAGAGAGCGTTCTTGACGAGACCGTACTTGCCGAATACGTACTCGCTCATGAGGACGTCGTCGCGGCTGTCCCCGAAACGTATCTTAGCCGCGGGGTCACACTCGACTATATCGACGTCCGCGCCTACGTCGTCGAGTATTCTTCCGAGAGGACCCGTGGCTCCGTGTGGTATCATATGGAGCGCCCCGCTCGTCAGCTCGTAGCCCTCGTACTCTAGGTTACGGAAACGTCCTCCTATCTCGTAGTTCTTCTCGAATATTTCGACCTCGAAGCCCTCCCTCGCGAGCTTAGCACCCGCTGAGAGACCTCCTATTCCCGCGCCGACGACGACCGCTCTGGGTTTCGGAGCCATTACTTCTGTTCTATTCTATTCTGTTCTGTTTAGAGTATTCTCTCGGCGATTACCTCTGCGTTGAGGAGGCTCGCCCCCGCCGCGCCTCTCACCGTGTTGTGTGCGAGACACGAGTACTTCGTGCCCTTCGTGTCGTCACGTACCCTTCCGACACTCACCGACATTCCGTTGCCCGCGTTCCTGTCGAGTCTCGGCTGAGGTCTGTCGGGCTCGTCGTGGACTATGATCGTCTGGTCTGGCGCAGTCGGGAGGTCGAGAGTCGTGAAGTCGCGGAAAGCCTCCTTTATCTCCTCGGCTGTGGGGTCTTCGTCTAGCTCTCCCCAGACGTTTTCGAGATGTCCGTCGAATGTGGCGACGCGGTTACACGAAGCCGATATGCCGATCTCAGCCTCGTCTATCTCGGAGCCGTCGAACTCTCCGAGTATCTTGAGAGGCTCTGTCTCCATCTTCTTCTCCTCGTTGCTTATGTAGGGAATGACGTTGTCGAGTATCTCCATGCTGCTGACTCCCGAGTACCCGGCTCCGCTGACCGCCTGGAGCGTCGCGACGACTACACGTGAGAGACCGAACTCACGCAGAGCGGCTATCGTCGGCGTCATCGTGATCGCAGAACAGTTGGGGTTTTTGACTATGCCTCCGTCCCAGCCTCTCTCGTCCGACTGTACCTCTAAGAGGTCGAGGTGGTCGGGGTTTATCTCGGGTATTACGAGAGGTACGTCGTCCTTCATACGTCCCCATCCCGCGTTCGACGCGACTATGTAGCCATCGTCGGCAAAGGCGGGCTCGACCTCCTTTGCCGCAGACGACGGAAGCGCGCTGAAGACTATCTCGACGTCGTCGTCAACGTCGCCGGGCTGTGTCTCTCCTACCTCCAACTCCTTAGCCATCTCGGGAAGACGTGAGTCGAGTCTCCAGTCGACTACGTCGCTGTATGCGTTTCCCGCAGACGACTCGCTCGCTGTCACCGACGCGAGTTCGAACCAAGGATGGTCGTCGAGAAGCTGTATGAAACGCTGTCCGACGTTTCCGGTTGCTCCCAGGACTCCGACTTTCGTGTTGTTAGTCATGTATCTGGTGGAGAACTCCCAAAACCTAAACCTTTTCTATGTTCTGATTCCCAGCAGAAGGGCGAGTATCCTGTGTAGAAACACTCCGGCTATCACGGCTACGAGAGCGATCCTGTGGTTCACTGCGACTAAAGCCCATCCGAGGCTGAATACCGAAGACACGAAAAGACGGCTCGTCTCGTTCCTCGAAGCTTCTTTCCACTCGTCCGCTGACTCGGACTCCGACGCCCCCCTACGCGCTAACAAGAGCCAGTAGATCCTGTACGTAACACCCAAGAAAGGCAGGTAGTCTATCAGACTGCTTCTTCCCCAGTCCCGCTTAGACTTCTCCATTCCGGCTGCTGAGTTACTCTTCGAGTATGTCGTCAAGACCCGGAAGATCGCCTTCTTCTCCCTCACTTGTCTCGGCTCCGGCTTCGACTTCTTCGACTTCCTCTTCTTCTATCTCCTCGACCTCAGTGACCTTGAGTGGTATGTCGGAGAGCTTCTGACCTATCTCCTTACGAGCGACTCGTGAGGCGTGTTCCTCGCTCTCGACGTTGAACACCTTCATCTCAAGCTCGAGAGCCACGAGACCCTCGTCTGCGGCTATGAAAGCGGGGTCTTGTTCGGCTCCGCACTCCTCACACTCCCTGTCACCTACGTTGATCTCGACGTAGTTGAGGTCGGGGTTAAGCATATCTCCGACCTTGCTTATCGCTATCCTGACTGCCTCGTCACTTGTCTCTACGTCGTAAACCGGTACTGCTGCTTCAACGACTACTTTGTAGTTCATGGTTTTACCTTCTCTCCTGCGTCTGCAACATCTGAACGCCTTTACTCCTGCGGCGTGTTGTTCATATTCCTTAGTAGAACCCCAAAAATCTTCCGCTGTTGGAGGTTGGTCAACGAAGCCTTTAATAAGTTCACAGACTCGGTTTAACCCAATGACGGATTTCGAGGATCTACTCTCGAACGAGGTAGTACAGGCATATCTCCAGAAGCTCGTGGGGTCGGAGGGTATGCCTGTCGCGATGAACCCAGCCGAGGAGGAGATCACCGACGAGGATCTCGCCGAGGAGCTCGACATGGAGCTGAATATAGTGAGGAGGACGCTCTTCATACTCTACGAGAACGACCTCGCGTCTTACAGACGTCTCCGTGACGAGGAGACGGGCTGGCTCACGTATCTCTGGACCTTCGAGTACGACGAGATACACGACAACCTCAGGGATGAGATGAAGAAGCTCTACGAGAGTCTCGACGAGAGGTACGAGTACGAGCGCCAGCACCAGTTCTACATCTGTGAGGTCTGTGGAATACGCTTCGAGTTCGAGGAGGCTATGGAGCTCGACTTCAACTGCCCCGAGTGTGGGTCTCCGCTCGAATCGATGGACAACGACGACCTACTCGAAGCCCTCGAGTCGAGGATGGAGAGCATAGACGAAGAGCTTAACCTCAAGACTCCCCGGTTCCAGTGATGAAGACGGTTCTCAACTCGAAGATCTACGTCGAGGGAGACGCCCGTGACAGGGCACTCGACGGTGCGGAAGCCGTCATAAGAGACAGACTCGAAGGACTCGACGTCGAGTACGAGGTACGTCTCAGGGGTGACGACCGGATAGAGATCGAAGGGATCGGAGAAGACATAGAGATGGCTCTCAGCCTACTCGCCGACGAGTTCGGTGAGTTCGAGACCGATCCCGAGAAGGGCGAGACCTACGTTGGAACCTTGGAGTCGTGGGGCGAGGACGGCTTCACAGTCGACATAGGACGTGAAATACGTCTGCCCGCGGAGTCACTCGACGTACTCGGCACCGGGACGCCGTCACAGATACGTGAGAGGTACGGCTTAGTTCAGCACATGGCTCTCGAAGTCGTCTGGGACGACACTCCGCGTCTCTCCGACGAACAGGCGGACGAGCTCTGGGACTGGAGGAAGGGAGACGGACGTATAAATGTCAACTCGTCGACACGCGGCGAGGTCAGGGCTACGGTCAACAGAGCCGGACACGCCCGCGACATAGTCACAGTAGAACGGCTCGGCTTCTTAGAACAGAGCATCGTATGTAAGGAGGAGACTGATCCTCCGGGTCTCTTAGCCGAGATAGGCAAGTACATACAGGGTGAAATGAAATGCGTCGTGCCGTCGTCTTAGCCGCCGTCGTCGGTATCGTCGTACTCTCGGGCTGTATGGGAAACTCCCCAGGAGCCTCACCCGGGTACAGCTGGTCTTCGGTCGAGGGAGACACCGACGTGTACTATGACCTCAACCCCGACAACTATACGGCTGTTATGACTGTGAGCCGTCTCGACTCGTCTCAGGTCGAGCTATCACAGGGGGACTCATTCGGGGGACGTATACCTGTACGCGCTACTCACGTCCGTTTCCGTTACCCCAACTCGACAGTCGTAAATGCGTCAGTCGAGACCGAGTCGGATAGGACTACCGTAACGCTTCCCTCCGACGACGGAAAGCTGGCGTACACGTCGCCGTTGAGGTCTAACTCGTTCGCACGCGAGGTACCGGTGCCTGTCGACGGAGACGTAGTAGTCGTTCTCCCCGAGGGCAAGGACGCCAGAAACAGGATACTCGGCGGAATATCGCCGAGCGGCTACGAGGTCGTCTCGGAGTCACCTCTGAGTCTGAGATGGAGTGGTCTGAGCCAGGGTGACACAGTAGACGTAAAGTTCTACGACACGGGTAACGTACGTCTCCTGATATACCTCTTCGGAGCCGTTTTAGCCGGCGCGGTAGCCGTAGTGGTCTACTTCAGACAGCGTCTCGCCGATCTGCGTGAGAAGAGAAGAGAGTACGAGTACTAGTCCTTCTCGAGTTCGACGAACTCAAGCGACCTACCGTGTTCACAGTCGATGTCGGAGCCTCCGGCTGTCTCCTTTATGGTGTAGTCCTCCCCGAAGTCGAGACCCTCGGGTACACAGTACTTGTAGCCCTTGCACTCCTTCTTGTCACACGTCTCCTCGTCTATCGAGACGGTGGATCCCTCGAACGCCTTCTTCGAGTCGACCTGTGCAAAGACGGGTGACTCGGTGACCTCGACCGCACGCACGCTACCTCCGGCGTGAACCCCGCAGTCGAGGTCTTGACCTCCCTCACGTACGTCTACGACACGGTAACGCACTCCTTCTTCGAGGTTGAGACACGTAGAGCTGTGAGGACAGACCTCACAGTTCTCGGTTCCTCCCTCGAATATGAACTCCTCTCCGACCTCCGCTATCTTCTTTCCTATGAGAGTGATCTGTGTGTTCTGAGGTGTTGAGTCTGATGACATATCCGTATATGATTGACCTATCTTGATATGCCTTCCGTCAGAAGGCTACGAGACGTTAGCCTTAAATCCCAGACGCGTGTCTCTTGAAAAGATAAAGATGGACGAGGAAGAAGGCTTCCGTAAGTCGACCTGGATAAGCCTGCCCAGCGACGTCGTAGTCGGACACGGCGTCCTCGAAGAGGTTACGGACGTGCTCGACAAGTCGTGTGAGTCCGGTATAGTCGTCACCTCTCCCACGACACGCGGCGTAGCGGGTGACAGGGTCGCTGACCTACTCGAAGACTCGGGGGTCGGCTCGGAGACAGTCGTCGTAGAGGGCGCGAGCTTCGGGTCGATAGACGACGTGATAAAGACTGCTGAGGATCTCGACGCCGACGTTCTGTTAGGTGTCGGGGGTGGAGTCCCTATAGACACAGCCAAGGTCGCGTCACACAGACTCGACGTACCGTTCGTGAGCGTTCCTACCGCGGCGTCACACGACGGAATCGTCTCGTCGCGCGCGTCTATACCCGACGGCGAGTCGCGTCACTCTGTCGCGGCGTCGCCTCCCCTAGGAGTCGTAGCTGACACGGGGATACTCGCCGACGCACCCCGGCGTCTCACAGCCAGCGGCTGCGCCGATATAATCTCGAACTACACCGCAGTTAAGGACTGGAAGCTCGCAAAGCGTCTCCAGAACGCGAGCTACAGCGGATACGCAGGGGCTCTGAGCGAGATGACCGCCGAGATACTCCTCGACAACGCCGACTCGATAAAGCCCGGATTAGAGGAGAGCGCGTGGATAGTAGTCAAGGCTCTCGTCTCATCTGGAGTCGCGATGAGCATAGCCGGATCGTCACGTCCCGCGAGCGGAAGCGAACATAAGTTCTCACACGCACTCGACCGTATCGACTCAAAGAGGGCTCTCCACGGAGAACAGTGCGGCGTCGGGAGCATAATGATGATGTACCTCCACGGCGGCGACTGGGAACGTATAAGAGACGCACTCGAAACTATAGGTGCTCCGACGACTGCCGACGAGCTCGGGTTCAGCCGTGACGAGATAATAGAGGCTCTCGTGACCGCTCACGAGATAAGACCTGAACGTTACACTATACTAGGAAGCGGACTCACCGAGGAAGCCGCCGAGAACGTCGCCGAGATCACGGGTGTGGTCTAAGACTTAAGACTATACTATACAGCCGACGGCTGTCTGTCACGCTCTCAGATAAGAAGACTTCCTCCGCCGAGTATTCCCAGAGTCACGAGGAGTCTTCCGACGCTTCCCACGAACGCAGCCGCGGCGAACTTCGAGTAGCTGTCTTCTAAGACTGCAAAGGCGTATATGGATATCGTGTCAGGGAAGAAAGGCACTGAGAGTAGGACTGCCATACCGACATATCCCCACTCCTTGGCGACCTCGACCCCTTTCTTATGTGACCACTCGACGGGGTCGTAGCCCCTTCTCTGGAAGAATCTCGTCACAGGACCTGACTCCCTCGCCTTTATTCCGAGATGGAGGGCAGCGACACTCCCCGCTGCCTTTCCGACGGCGCTCACGACTATTATCGTACCTAGTGTCCCGAGTCTTCCGAGACCTATGTCGAGTGTGTTGACGGGGGCGAGAACTACCTCGCTCGGCATCGGGAGGACTACCGCTATCAGGAAAGAGTAGATCCCTATCATCGCAACCCCGAACCATCCAGTCGCAGTCTCGACGGCGGATCGCAGGAATCCGTTGAGGGCGGGGTACTCCGAGAGGGAGAGTAAGACGAACTCTTGGATCACTGTTCCGTACTAAGTGGGTCATACTCAAGTGGCTTTTGTTGTCCAACGAGCCGACAGAACAAGCTTAATACGGTGGCACGACTGTCTCTACTACACGAAAACGAATGTCTCTCGGCTATGGACACGCGTCGCGTCTGACGCGTTATCTCTTCAAAACCCCCCGCTGGTATCTCTCTCTCTCGTTCGCCCTCGTCGCGGGTAGCATAACAGGTCTCGGTGGCTTCGGTGACGGCTTAATAGCCGCAGTCATGGGGTTTCTCTTCATAGGCGTTCCAACGGTAGGAGCCGCACTCGCCACGACCCCGATAGACAGGTACTTCGGCGGAAACATGACATGGAACCGTTCCGCCTTTCTCGCCGTCCTGTGTGAGGGCATAACAGTAGTCCTGATCTCGGTCGCGGCTGTCTTCCAGAAGTACCTCGGCTTCGACAGCTTTGTCTACGATGCCCTGATAGCGTCTCTGGCTCTAATATTCGGAGTGAGGTTTCTCGTCCTAATGGCTGTAAGCAGGGACTCGGCTCTCCGCACTCTGATACCCGCGAGTCTCCAGACCGGCTTCACAGCTGTAATACTCTACTTCTACACGGGTCTCCCCCTCTCGGGAGACTACTTCACCAACCTCGTGATAACATCGGGTCTGTACGTCATGGGGTCGTACGTCCTCGTCCGTCTCATCGACCACCCGATGAGGACGAGCATAGGAGTCTCGGGTCTCGAACTCCTCCGCGGCTTCCTCGGTTACCTCACTGAGAACACGCGTGAACTCGAAGAAGTCTTCGAGAGGATGGGAGAGTCAGTCAAGGTTCCCGTCACGGTTCTCGTCTTCAGGAGGAAGAAGACTCAGGCTGAGACTGATGAACCCGACTCCGAGGGAGATGACTTAAACCAAAACCAGAACCAAAGCCGAAGTCACGAGAAGGCGAGGTTCGTACTTCCGATGGTACATCCCGGAATAATGGGGGAGATAGGCGGCGGAAACCTCCCCTTCCGCTTAGCCGAAACCTCCGACTCGCTGTGTTTCGTGCCCCACGCGACTGCTGACCACGACTTCAACCCCGTGAGCCAGAGGGAGGTCGAGAAGCTACGTGCCGCAGCCGACAGAGCCGTCGAGTCGGTCGAGTACAACTCAGAAGCGACGAGGAGCCGACGTCTCGACTGCGGCGACTCACACATGATAGGACAGAGGTTCGGCGACGGCGTCTTCCTCGCTACGACGTGTTCGCCCAAGTCGTGTGACGACATCCGTTTCAGCGTGGGTCTGAGTGCGATAAGTGAGTCACACGCCAGCGGAGCCGAGGAGACGATGCTCGTCGACGCACACAACTGTTACGCCGCCAACTCGGGAACTATAGTCAGTCCGGGGTCGGAGAGGAGCTACAACATAATGGACTGTGCCGCCGATCTCTCCGAGTCGCTAGTCTCCGACGATACCCACCCGTTACGTCTCGGAACCGCTCAGTCGCCGACGAGATGGGAGATCGAGGACGGAATGGGTCCCCTTGGGATACGTGTCGCAGTCCTCGAAGCCGGCGACCAGACTACCGCTTACGCCCTCATAGACGGCAACAACATGGTTCCTATGCTCAGAGACGAGATAGTCGACGTCATAACTGACGATGCCGGCGTCGACAACGCCGAGGTCATGACGACCGACACACACGTCGTCAACAGGGTCGAGAGCCATAACCGGATAGGCGAACACATCCCCCACGGAGAGCTAAAGACTATAATTCGCTCACTTGTGACGGACGCAGTCAACGACTTAGAGGAGGTCGAGGCTGGAATGGCGTCGAGCGAGACAGAAGTTATCGTCTTCGGAAACGACAGGATAGAACGTCTCGCGAGTACCACCAACGCTGTGGCTTCGATGGGTACTGCGCTCGCAGTCGTCGCGACCTTCGCCGCACTGATGCTAAGCGCGCTCGTCTTCTTCTTTAACTGAGACGAACTGAGAAAAGAAAAAGCTAAACCAGACGGAAATGCCCGTGTGACGGCTCTATTACCTCGCCGTTCCTCTGTAACGTCTTAAGCTCCTCCTGTGCCTTCTCACGTTCCATCCCGTGGTCCTCGGCTGTTTCGAGTATCTCGTCGCGCGGAGCCTTTCCGTCTTCTCTCTCGTCTGCTATCGTCTGTATGATGTCGCTCAGATCCTTTATCCTCTCGCGCTGTGACGACGAGTGTCCCGTCTCGACTATGTCGGCGTCTAACTGACCCGTCTCGGGATCGTAGCTCACGTCTCTTAGAGACTCCTTGACTATGTCTATCGCACGTTCGGCGTCCTCGACTTCGACCTCGTCGCTCAGACGCATCCTCGCGCTCGCCTCGGCGAGACGGACGAGTGCTTCTAGCTTTCTCGCGGTTATCGGGATCACGTCCGACCCCTCACCCTCCGAACGCAGGTCGACGTAGAAGTCCCTGACCCTGTCACGCGCTTCGTCTGTCATCTGAGGCTTACACTCGCGCCGAGAGTAGGCGACGTACTTCCGGAGCATCTCGGACTCTATCTCGGGATAGATCTCCTCCTGTATCTCGTCGGCGTCCTCCGCCTCACGTTCGGGTCTCGACTCCGAGTCGGAAGCGTAGACCTCACCCGCGTAGTTGGTCGTGAGTATGTGTTCGGCAAGACGTGAGTCCTTCTCTTCGTCCGCTTCGTCTGTCACTGTGAATATGAGGTCGAAACGTGATATCAGAGCGGGCTCTAGCTCTATCTGCTCTGCGATACCCTCGTACTCGTCGAACCTTCCGTACTTCGGATTCGCCGCTCCGAGGAGTGCACATCTCGACTTGAGCGTCGCGTTGATTCCCGCCTTGGATATGCTAACGGACTGCTGCTCTAGTGCCTCGTGGAGTGCCGATCTGTCCTTCGGATCCATCTTGTCGACCTCGTCGACACATGCTATTCCCTTGTCGGCTAAGACGAGAGCACCGGCTTCGAGTGTCCATTTTCCGTCTCCGAAGTCGTCCTGTACTGCGGCGGCGGTGAGCCCTGCGGCACTCGATCCTTTACCCGAGGTATAGACCCCCCTCGGTGCTATCTTCTTAACGTACTGGAGTAGCTGTGAGTTGTGTGAGAAGACACCGTTGGTTACGAAGTTGTGTGTCTCCTCGACTTCGAGGTCGTAGACGTAGTCGTAGTCGGGGTCGACCTTCTCTATCGACTCTATTCTGTCCCACAGAACAGACGACTCCGCGAGCTTACGTATTTCGAGGATATCTTCATCGTAGCTAACTGCGTCGTCTATCTCCTCCCTCAGACGTTCGACTGCGTCAGCACGCACCGTCTCTTCATCTGGGGAACCCATGTCTAAACTCCCACCGTCGGCAATCCCTTCATTCTCTTTTCCACTTATCCACGCTTGGGAAACTCCGACTGAAGACGCGAGACTCTCCTGTGAGACTCTGAGGCTCTCACGTGTCTCACATATGAGGCTCCAGTCAGGGTCGTCTCTGAGACGTCTCTTAAGCTCTCTGAGTTCATCTCTCCTCGTCTCAAATCTATCAGCAATCTCTTCGAGGGAACCGACACTCGGGTTTCTGTCACCTCTCTCGTAGTGCTGATATGTCGTCCTCGGAACCCCGCAGTCTGACTGAGGCAGACGGAGCCCATCTCTGACCTCACGGAGCTTTTCCCCTATATCGGGGACTACGTGTCTGTTTGTGTTGTGGGATGTACTGCTGAATCTCTCTGCCCTCTCCGACTTCCTCCGTGTTACGAGACCAACTTTCTCGAAGAACTCGGTATAGTCTGAGCCGGATATACGTAGACTGTAGCTGTATCCGTCGTCTTCCGATACCTTCTGAGACGATATACCGACTGAGAGGAGGAGTGTACTCACATCGTCTATAAGCTCCTCACTCGTGGAACTGACTGAAATTTCACGCTGTTTCTCTGAGACGGTTCCCTCGGCGTCCACATACGCACTCAGGAAGTCGGATCTGACTTTATCCGTCGACGTCATCACAGCCTCTGGAACCCGTTTATCCCTGGACGGCTTCAGAAGACTCGGGGAGAGGTTTTCGAGGAAGCTCACGAACTCGCTCGAACTACATACTATCTCTTTCGTGGTCTTTCCTTCGTGTGTCTCCCTCACGGACGTGTTCAGACCCAGACCCAGACTTTCGAGTCCGCGCTCAACGTCTTCGAGTATCTCAGTGTCTTTGTTGGTGACGTATACGGTTCCCGTGTTGTCGTCGTTGCTCTGAACGTATCCCTCGGCTACTATATATCCTAAGAGCCTCGACATCTGAGGTGTAATCTCGTCGGGAAGGTCGAGCGAAACTGAGTTGTTCGCCTTCGACTTTCTGTACTTGTACTCGGTGTCGAGACTGTCATCGCCTTTAACCACGGTCTCGTTCGGAGTGGCTATGAAGTCCCCCTCTTCGAGATCCTCGGCTCTGACTCCCTCGATCTTCGCATCCGAATGTACGAAGAGGGGATGTGTGGGTGTGACTTCGAGTTCCTTCCCTGTTGACGTCTCTATCCTGTACATACGGTCAGGTGCGGTACGTTTCCAGACACGGGTTGTGTTCTTCTGTCTGACAGATGCGTCACGTCCGAGAGACGGCAGACTAAAGTCGGCGTCGTCGTAGACTCCGTCATCGACTTCCTTCGGATCTTCCAGATGTGTTTCGACGAGGTTCTCTATACGTTCGTCACGTCCGTCACCGAGAGTAACACGTGTCCCGGGAGCGACACATTTCGCAGTACCCGGATCTCCTACCATCAGAATATGCATGTCTCCCCTTATACGTGTCTCGTCGGGGAGGTTCTTCGTGACTCCCGAGAAGAGCTGGAGAGCCATCGCGAGCTTCTCGGTCTCGTAGCCGTATATACCCGGAGCGATGCTGTCGACTATCTTCTCGTAGACGTCGGGGGAGTTCGCAATCTCCTCTATCGTCTCCTCGTCCTCGTCGGTGATCTTGAACTCCTCGAACTCCTGATCCTCTATCTCTATGTTGTTGCCCTCTATGAAGACGTCGAAGGTCGTCGAGTCGCCGTCCTGTGTTGCTCTCAGAATCCCGACGACTGTGACCCTGTCCCCGGGGGTAACCTCTCCCGTGATGTCGTCCTCTATCTCGACATCTATCGTCTGTGGATTCTCGCCTCCTCTGAGATCCTCGGGCGACTCCTGTACCCTGACCTTCTGTGAGTCGACGAACTCACTCTGGTCGAAGAGTAGACTAAAAGGACCCTGTCTCTCACATCCCTTGCACTCGTAGGGCTCCCTGAGACTGCTGTCGTCGGTCTGTGTTATAGTCGTCGTAGTTCCACACCGCTCGCACTCGAAGACTGTCTTGATCGCCTTCGGACGCACCTCGGTCGCTTTTCTCACGATACCTTCGACCGAGATTAGTGTATTGACGTCCTTCGAACGTATGCCACGTATCTCCGTGATCTCACCCACGTTTCTTATACGTAGGTTGGCGTCGGCGAAACGCACGTCGGCGACAGGGACGTCGTACTCGTGGAGGGCTTCCTCGGCGTACCGGAGCATCTCCTCGGGGTTCCTCCGGAGGTCTTCAGCGAGTTCGGGGTCGTACTGGAAGAGATCCTGGAAGTCGATGTAGAGGGATCTCTCCTCTCTCGGGTACTTCTGAGCGAGCTTACCGATCTCGTTGTCGTAGTAACTCCTGTAGAAAGACTCCCACTTCTCTGTGAGCTCTACGTTTTCGAGAGACATGGAGCGGAGATAAAGTTAGAACTGCTGAGCCGTGTTGGTGTGGCTGTGGTCTTGGTCACTAGGTAGTCAGTCCATGACGATCTCTTCGCCCTCGTCTATGACTACCGAGTAGGGACCGGGCAGCTTCGTGTAGGCTCTGCGGAGCGAGTCCTTGGCGACGTCGAAGTCAGCCTCGACGACCCTCGCAGTGAAGATCTTCTGTCCTACGTCGACCCTCGCCGCGGTTCCGACGGGTCTTCCGAAAGACTGTCTCATTCCGTCTGAGACACGGTCGGCTCCCGCGCCTGTCGCCTGTTTGTTCTCCCTCAGAACCTGATGAGGGTGAACGCGGAGTCTCATCTTGTAGCCCTCCTCACCGAGCTCCTTTATCATATTTCGGTTCGCGGCGACACGCGCGCTCTCGAGAGCCGAGTGGCGTATCTGACACGCCTCGTCGGCTACCAGAGTCACAGCGACGGGGTACTCGTCGTCGTCAGCCGAGACGTCTCCCATGTTGAACTGAGTAATCTTAGAACCCGGAATCCCGTCTATGTACTCCGTCCTCGTGTACGCCATACCCTCGATGTCGCGGTACATACTCCCAGGTTTTCCTGCCATACAGACGACTTAGCCTGTCTAACGAATAAGTCTTGTCTTCCGACGTCGATTATCGTATCTTTGGTCTCAAGAAACCTTATCTGTGATGCTCACGTATCACAGAGTATGAGCGTAGAGACTGACGACAGTTCGAAGATAGATGTGAGAGTACCTAAGTCTCTCCTTGACGAAGTCGACGAGATATATGAGGAACGTGGTTACACGAGTCGCAGCGAGTTCGTCCGTGACGCGATCCGTGATGCCGTGAACCCGAAGGTAGAGATATCGCCCGAGTTCTTGGAGCATCTCAAGGAGAGCCAGGATCAGAAGGAACGAGGTCAGTATACTACCCTCGAAGACATCTAAGCTAAGCTAAATGACTGAGGTAAGATTCACTCCCAGAGCTGAGTCTCTCTTAAACAACCTACAGGAGGAGACACAGGAGAGGATAAAGTCGGATCTGAGAGACGCTCGTGAGTCTCCCGAACGTGAGCTGGAGCCTGTACAGGGATTTGACTATTACAAGCTACGTACGGGGGACTACCGTACTCTGATAGACTGGGAAAAGGACGACGACGTTCTCTGGGTCTTTGCCTTGGGACACCGTAGTGTAGTTTATGACAGACATCTTCCGCCATAGCTCGATACTGACTCAACTCCATAGGAACTTAAACCCCTTACTGCTAATTTAACGTATGCGCGGATTCTACGTCGGGAGGTTCCAGCCCTTCCATCTGGGGCATTACAAGGTTCTCGAAGAGGTCGCCGAAGACGTCCCCGAGATAGTCATAGCGATAGGAACCGCACAGGCGTCCCACACAGTGAAGAACCCGTTTACGGCGGGCGAACGTGTCAGCATGGTGAGGAAGAGTGTCAACGACTTGGACGCGACGACCTACGTAATTCCGATAGAGGACATCAACCGTAACTCACTCTGGGTCTCACACATAGAGTCGATGGCACCTGACTTCGACGTCATCTACTCGAACAACCCTCTCGTGATACGTCTCTTCGAGGAGGACGGAAAGGAGGTCAGGAAGAATCCCCTCTTCGACAGAAGCAGATACTCGGGGAGGGAGATACGTAAGAGGATGATAGAGGGGGGCGACTGGAGAGACCTCGTTCCCGACCCGGTCGAGGACGTCATAGACGAGGTCGACGGAGTGGACAGGATAAAACAGGTCAACCAGACCGACTACCCCGACTGACACCACTCTCAGAGATCTTCTAGAACCGACTCCATCACGTCGAGAGCCTCACGCAGGTTCTCACGTGAGTTGGCGTAAGAGACGCGGGCGTGTCCCTCTCCGCCCTCTCCGAATGCATCTCCCGGAACTACAACGACTCCTTCTTCTATACACGCGTCGATGAAGCCGTCGGGAACCTCTGGGAAGGCGTAGAATGCACCCTTCGGCGTCGGACAGTCAAGACCCATCTCCTTGAAGCCGTCGAGTATCAGGTCACGTCTCGCCTCGAACTCTTCCTTCATCTCGCTCACAGCGTACTGAGGACCTTCGAGTGCTTCGAGGGCTGCGTACTGCGACGGCGCACTCGCACACGCCTGTATGTACTGATGGACACGTAACATATTCTCGGTCTCGGGCGCAGTGACGTATCCGAGACGCCATCCTGTCATCGAGTAAGCCTTCGAAGCCGCGTTTACTGTGACGACGTTCTCGCCGAACTCCGCGGGGGAGTGGTGCTCGCCCTCGTAGACGAAAGGCTCATAGACCTCGTCGCTTATGAGTGTCACTCCGTAGTCGTCGGCTATCTCGGCGAAGGCTCTCATGTCGTCACGTGTCTGTACCGCACCCGTCGGGTTCGCGGGGGAGTTGACCACGAACGCCGAAGTCTCATCGGTGATCGCCTCCTTTACTGACTCGGGTTCGAGACGCAGGTCGTCGGCGAGTTCGACACCTTTCGGACGCGCGTCTCCGACCTTCGAGAGAGCCTCATAAGAGACGAATCCCGGGTCGGGAATTAGAACCTCGTCGCCTGTGTCGACGTGTGCCTCGACGGCTATGTGGAGTGCCTCGCTCGCCCCCGAGGTGACTATGACGTCGTCGGGAGACGTCTCGAAGCTGAATCTGTCGGCGACCGCCTCTCTTAGCTCCGGAATCCCTCTGTTCGAGGTGTACGAGCTAGCCTTCCCCGTCTCGATAGCCTCGACAGCCGCCTTCTTGACGTTCTCGGGGGTGTCGAAGTCAGGCTGTCCCAGACCCAGGTTTATGGCGTCGTCGTCCGCCGCCTCGAAGACACGGCGTATACCGCTTATGCTTATCGCGTCGGTGCGTTCTGAGGTTCTCATAGATACATTACTCACCTTCGAGAGCCTCGTCACGTAACTCCTTCTCTTTCTCGGTCTCGACTTCGAGTTCGGGAACCTCGACGGGATTTCCGTCGTCGTCTATTGCGACGTAGGTGAAGTACGACTCCGTAGTTAGCTGTCTCTCTCCAGTCTTGAGGTTCTCGGAGTAGACACAGATACGTACGTCTATGCTCGAAGTCCCGACGTCGTAGACGTAAGAACGTATGACAGCGGCGTCGCCTCTGTGTATCGGATGGTGGAAGTCGACGCTCTCCATCCCCGCTGTGACACAGACGTTCCCCGCGAATCTTATAGCCGATATTCCGCCCGTCTCGTCCATCCATTTCACGACAGTACCGCCGTGTGCGGTGTCGACTATGTTGGTGTCGTTGGGCTGTACTATCTCGGTGTTTTCGACGCGTGTGTCTAGAAGACTCGGCATATAATAGCTTAGGCGTGGAACTCCCCTAAAGCCACGGGTATTCGTGTTACGGTTACGGTTATGGTTATGGTGTACTACGTTTTGGATGGCGAGTACTACGCTAAGTCGACCCTCCGCTCACTGCGGGGAGAATCGAAATCTCGTCGTCATCCTCGATACTCGTTTCGAGACCTTCGCCGTGTCTCACGTCCTCTCCGTTGACATAGAGGTTGACGAACCTCTGTATCTCACCGTCTTCCATCAGACGTTCCTCGAAGTCGTCACCGTATCTCTCCGTGAGTCTGTCTATGGCTTCCTCGACAGTCTCTGCCTCGACCTGTGTCGTCGTCTCTCCCGTCACTTTCTTGAGTGCGCTCGAAAATCTGACATCTGCCATTACTGTTCACCTCCAGGAACTGCCTCTTTCTTGTTCTTGGTCTTGTTGTTCTGTCTCTGCTTCCTGTCCTCGAACTCACCGATACTCGGAGATATGCTCTCGGGTACAGTCACGAACTCCGAGAGAGTACTCTCTGCCTTGAGACCGTTTCCGGTTATGTTGACGACTACGGTCTCGTCGTCGTCGATACGTCCCTCCTCGGCGAGCTGTCTGAGACCCGCGACTGTCGTACCTCCCGCCGGCTCTGTGAATATCCCCTCGGTGCGCGCTAGGAGCTTGATACCCTCGATGATGGCGTCGTCGTCGGGGTTTGCGGCGTATCCTCCTGACTCGAGTATGGCGTCCTTGGCGTAGAATCCGTCCGCGGGACTTCCTATCGCGAGAGAGTGGGCGAGTGTCTCGTACTCCTGTATCGGCTTCACGGGCTCGTCGTTTCTCACCGCCTCGGCTATCGGGAATCCCTCGGGCTGTGATCCGCTCATCTTGACGTCGCCGTCCTCTATCAGACCGAGCTTCTCAAGCTGCTTGTATCCCTTCTGAACCGACAGGAGAGACGCACCTGCCGCCATCGGATGGACGACGTGGTCGGGAGCCTCCCAGCCGAGCTGTTCGGCGACCTCGTAAGCCATCGTGTTCGAACCCTCTGTGTAGTAGGGACGCAGGTTGATGTTGACGAATCCCCAGCCGTTCTCGTCGGCGACCTCGGTGGCGAGCCTGTTGGCGTCGTCGTAGTTGCCCTCAACGGGAACTATCTCAGGGTCGTACGTCAGTGTCTGTGTTATCTTGCCCTTCTCTATCGTGTCGGGTATGAAGATGTAAGCCGGAAGGTTCGCCTTCGCGGCGTGGGCGGCTACACTCGAAGCTAGGTTACCCGTCGACGCACAGCCTACCGCGTCTACGCCGAACTCTATCGCCTTTGCGACCGCGACCCCCGTGACACGGTCCTTGAACGAGAAGCTAGGATTCACCGAGTCGTTGAGTATGTAAAGCTCTCCTATCCCGAGTTCGTCGGCTAGGTTGTCCGCCTCGTAGAGATGGTTGAATCCTGTCCCGAGGTCGACGACCGAGTCCTCGTTGTCTATCGGAAGAAGGTCGGCGTACCTCCAGATCGAGTTCGGGCCTGACTCTATCTCCTCGCGCGATACGTCTACCTCACTCCAGTCGTACTCAACTTCGAGAGGTCCGAAACACGACTCACACGTGTTCTTCATTACCGCCGGATACTCCTCCCCACACTCCCTGCATCTTAGTCCCTTGACATGGCTCATACAGTCAGAGATGTAATGCACAGTTATAATATTTACTACTCAGAATATAATCTTAGGTTATGAAAAGATGTTTGTTAACTCGCCGAAACGCGTCTGTATGGATACCGACACCGAGGATCTACGTGACAGGGTCTATGAGGTCGTGGAGGACGCTAACTACCCCGTCGAGAAGCCTATGGATCTCGTGCCGCATCTCCCCGACGGTCTCTCGACAACTGTAGAGGTTGACGGAGAGTCATTCTCGGCGGTCGAGATAGGCAAGGCAATAAGCGACGACTTCCCGTTCGAGAACGCCGACGACCTCGCCGACAAGGTCGCCGAGGCACTCGCGAGTTAACTTTTTTCGCCGAACCGAAGGACAACCATAAAATACTCTGGCATGATATAGGTTATCACATGATTGGTAAGGAGATACGGCTCGACAGGATACGTGACAGGGAGTCGAAGAACTTCGTAATTATCCCGATGGATCACGGCGTCTCTATTGGCCCCGTCGAGGGGCTAAGAGATCTCGAATCCACGGTAAACGACATAGCAGAGGGCGGCGGCGACGCTGTTCTGATGCAGAAAGGTATAGTGAGTGAGGGACACAGAGGAAAGGGACGTGACATGGGTCTGATCGTCCACATAAACGCGGCTACTTCTCTCGGCGAGCCTAACAACAAGGTTCTCGTAGGAACCGTGGAGGAGGCTGTGCGCCGCGGTGCCGACGCCGTCTCTGTACAGGTCAACGTCGGAAGCGAGACCGAGCCACAGCAGCTTCAGGATCTCGGTAAGGTCGCCGACGAGTGTGAGAAGTACGGTATGCCTCTCGTAGCTATGATGTACGTACGTGGACACGACGTCGACAGCGCCGACGTCGAGAACATAGCCCATGCGACACGTATAGGAGCCGAACTCGGAGCCGACGTCGTAAAGACCGCCTACACAGGAGATCCCGACGAGTACAGACAGGTCATAGAGGGCTGTCCCGCTCCCGTGGTTATAGCCGGCGGACCCAAGGCTGAGACAGAGAGGGAGGTTCTCCAGGACATAAGTGACGCGATGGACGTCGGAGCGAGAGGTGTCGCGATGGGGCGAAACGTCTTCCAGAGGGAGAACGTGCCTGCGATGGTGGGAGCCATTTCGTCTATTGTCCACGACGGCGTCTCCGTAGACGAGGCGATGGAGGAGTCGGGACTATGACTGCTAAAGAGGTCTGGTACAAGGCGGACGAGGGCGACTGGGACGACAGACTCCCCTTGATTACGGCGGCGATAGAGAGCGGCGTCGACTACATACTCGTCGACGACAAAGATGTCGAGAAGGTCCGCGAACTCGGAGAGACGAAGGTAGCGGCTTTCGTCGACTCGAACACATCAAAGGAGGTCGAGACAGACGCCGACGTCGTCGTAGTCGGAAAGGACGCTGAGGGCGACGGAACGACCGATTTTCCTCCTGACTTAGGGGGATCGAGCGACCTGTCGAAGGTAAGACAGATCGACGACCGCGATGTCGCGAGCTACGTCGAGATACAGAACAAGGAGTACGAGAGGTTCGCGGCGGAGGCGGCTAAGGACGCCGACTACGTAGTCGCGATAGGAGAGGACTGGAAGATAATTCCTCTCGAAAACCTGATCGCGGATGTCGGCGAAGAGACTCAGCTTATAGCAGGAGTCGACTCGGCGGAGGAGGCGGAGACAGCATTCGAGACACTCGAAATAGGCTCCGACGGTGTCCTCTTAGACACCGACGATCCCGGAGTCATAAAGGACACAGTAGAGGCGAGGGACAGGGCGGAGTCGGAGGAGATCGATCTCACGACCGCGGAGGTCACGACTGTCGAGCCCACCGAGATGGCTGACAGGGTCTGTGTCGACACCGCGACGCTCATGGAGCCCGGAGAGGGAATGCTCGTCGGATCTATGTCGAGCGGTCTCTTCCTCGTACACGCAGAGACCGCCGAGTCGCCCTACGTCGCCTCACGCCCCTTCCGAGTCAACGCTGGAGCCGTCCACGCCTACATACGTGTCCCCGGCGGAGAGACGAAGTACCTCAGCGAGCTCGAAGCCGGAGACGACGTCCTCATAGTCGACGAGGACGGCGAGACGAGACAGTCGATAGTCGGCAGGTCGAAGATAGAGAAACGCCCAATGATGCTCGTCGAGGTCGAGAAGGACGGCGAGAGGTACAGGACGCTTCTCCAGAACGCCGAGACGATAAAGCTCGTGACACCCGACGGTCCGAAGTCGGTGACTGAGTTAGACGAGGGGGACGAGATTAAGATATACATAGAAGAAGGCGGGAGACATTTCGGAACACAGGTCGAGGAGAGCGTTCTCGAAAAATAAAAAATAAAACTGATGCTACATCTCTCACAGCCTCTCGTCGTCGCAAGTCTGACCTCCGATCTCGTCGAAAGAGCACGTGAAGCCGACGAGAGAGGAGCCGACGCAGTTGAGGTACGTCTCGACCTATACGGTTCCGACGGCGATCCAGTCGACTCAGTACGTGACCTCGCAGACTCCGACGTCGACCTCCCGGTTATAGCCACCAACCGCCCGACTTGGGAGGGAGGTGACTTCGAGGGCGACGAGGACGCACGTGTCGAGATCCTCAGCCGCGCTGCGGAGTACGCCGACGCAGTCGACATAGAGCTAAACGCCTCTGACGAGGTACACGGCGAGGTACTCGATGCCGCCGACGACGCCGAGGCGACTCTAATCGCCTCGTACCACGACTTTGACTCGACGCCGTCGTACGACGAGATACGTGGCGTCCTCTCGGAGGCAGCGGAGATAGGGATTCCGAAGCTCGCGGTTTACGCCGAGTCGAGGGACGACGTTCTCCGGCTCTTGGAGGCTACACTCGAACACGACGGAGATGTCTGTACCATAGCGATGGGGGAGAAGGGCTCTCACTCGCGCGTCGTCGCGCCCCTCTACGGCTCGCGTCTGACGTATGCGTCTCTCGGTGACGACTCGACAGCCCCCGGACAGCTTACTGTCTCGGAGGTCAGACAGACCTTAGACATCCTACTCAGATGAGACTCTTCAGATCCAGAAACGTCCTCGGAATCGCCGACGAGACGGTCGAGTTCATACTAGCGACGTGCCGTGACACCCATCCCAACGAGTTCCTGGGTCTCCTGAGTACGACTCAGGCGAGACGTCTCGGGATAGACCGCGACGGACTCGTGATAACAGATGTCGTCGTAGTTCCGGGTACCGAGTCGGGTGAGGCGATAGCCACGATGAGGGATGAGATGATACCCACGCCTACGAACGCCTCGACAGTCGGAACCGTCCACTCACATCCCACGGGGAACACGATACCGAGTCAGCAGGATCTCGCTACCTTCTCTAAGAAGGGCAACTACCACATAATAGTCGGACATCCCTACACGCGTAACTCGTGGGCGTGTTACGACGACAGAGGCATAGAGAGGGAGATAGACGTCCTCGACGTCGAGTTAGACGACGAACACGAAGACGATGACTTTTTTGACTTCACCGAAGAAGAGTTGAGAGATGACTGAGACGGCAGAGACGCAGACTCGCGTGCTCGCAACGGGTACCTTCGATCTACTCCACCCGGGACATCTCCATTACCTCTCGGAGTCGAGGGAGCTAGGCGACGAGCTTCACGTCATTGTCG
The DNA here is from genome assembly GCA_034190545.1 of Candidatus Afararchaeum irisae. NCBI lineage: Archaea > Methanobacteriati > Methanobacteriota > Halobacteria > Halorutilales > Halorutilaceae > Afararchaeum (SeqCode) > Afararchaeum irisae (SeqCode). The sequence goes on from JAXIOF010000002.1 coordinate 73,266, forward strand.
CGCGTGAGTCTATGATAGACCACAAGGAGCCTCCCGTTGTATCCGGGAGACAGAGACGTGACATGGTCGAGGCTCTCGATCCCGTCGATACCGCCGTACTCGGGAGCGAGGACTCGATATTCGACCCGCTCGAAGACCTCGACCCCGACGTAATCACACTCGGCTACGACCAGTACTACTCCGAGGAGGAGCTTGAGGAAGAGCTCGAAGACAGGGGATTCGAGATAGAAGTCGTGAGAGTAGGCAAGAGAGAGGAGCGCGACTACGAGATACTCTCTACTACCTCGATCATAGACGCTGTCATAGACGAGAGATGCTGATCCGAAGCCGGATGTCTTGAGAAACTCTTTATGCGCTCCGGAGTATCTTGTCGTGTATGACCGACACCGACACGGGTACCGACACACAGCTCGGACGTGACGACGTCGAACATATCGCCGACCTCGCACGTATAGATCTCGACGAAGACGAGGTCGAGCCCTTCGTAGACGACTTCAACCAGATACTCGACTACTTCGAGGGTCTCGACGAGATTCCCGAAGACGTCGAGAGATCCGACGACTTCGAGAACGTCATGAGGGAAGACGAGGTCGAGGCGTCGCTTCCACAGGAAGACGTCCTCGAAAACGCTCCCGAGACCGAGGACGGATACGTAAAGGCACCTAAGGTGTCGGAGTCAGACTAAAGATGAGCTACAACGCATTCATAAGCCGGTGTGAGATAGGCGGTGGCGACGGCGAACTTTCCGATCTCACCCTCGGAGTCAAGGACAACATATCCACCGAGGGGGTCGAGACGACGTGTGGGTCCGAGGTTCTCGAAGGCTATGTTCCGCCCTACGACGCCACGGCTGTGAGCCGTCTCAAGGATGAGGGCGCGAGAATACTCGGAAAGACCAACATGGACGAGTTCGGGATGGGTACGACGACAGAGACGAGTGCCTACGGCTCTACGAAGAACCCCGTCAACGAGGAGTACGTCCCCGGAGGGTCTTCGGGAGGAAGTGCCGCCGCAGTCGCCGCGGGAGAGGTCGACGCCGCGCTAGGGACTGACACCGGCGGCTCGGTACGGTGCCCCGCTGCCTTCTGTGGGATCGTCGGTCTCAAGCCCAGTTACGGTCTCGTCTCCCGTTACGGTCTGATCGCCTACGCCAACTCGCTCGAAACCATAGGCCCGATGGCTCGTGACGTAGAGACGGTCGCACGTGTCCTCGATGTAATCGCGGGGGAAGACGACAACGACTCGACGTCTACTTCTGCACCGACCGACGGGAGTTACGTCGAAGCCGTCGAAGACCCCGTAGACGTCGACGGTCTCAGTATAGCGGTTCCCGAGGAACTTATCGGAGAAGGCACAGAGGACGGCGTGAAGGAGGTCTTCGAGGCGGCACTCGACCAACTCGAAGACGCCGGCGCGTCGTACCATTATGTCTCCCTCCCGAGTCTCGAACACGCACTCGCCGCCTACTACGTCATAGCCATGGGAGAGGCTTCGAGTAACCTCGCGCGTTTCGACGGCGTGAGGTACGGAAAAGCCGACGACCCAGAGGGCAAGAGCTGGAACGAGGCTTTCTCGGAGGCGAGGAGCCGTTTCGGAGAGGAGGTCAAACGCCGTATAATGCTCGGAACCTACGCCCTGAGCGAGGGCTACCACGGAAAGTACTACAAGAAGGCACAGAACGCCCGAGAGCTCGTAAAGAGGGACTTCGACGAGGCTCTCGACGAAGCCGACGTGGTTGCCTCGCCGACTATGCCTGTAACTCCTTTCCGTATAGGCGAGACACTCGACGACCCGATGCAGATGTACCTCGCCGACGCAAACACTACTCCCGTCAACTTAGCGGGTGTGCCCTCGGTAAGTCTCCCCGCTGGCGACGTCGACGGACTCCCCGTGGGTCTCCAGATTACCGCGGGAAGCTTCGAGGACGCGAAGCTACTCGGGATCGCCGAGTCAGTGACCGACGTCGTGGGATAGCTCTTACCCAACTTCTTATACGTCGAGGCTCAGTAGAGTAGACAAGACAAAAGATGCGTTCCACAGTTGCTCTGACTCTCGTCTTCGTCTCTGTCTCTCTGTGTCTTCTCTTACTCCCCGTCGGAGCCGCACAGGACTCGTCTGACTACCGCGTGACCCAGAGTACCAACACCGTCTACTTCGGAGACGGCGAGTCAAATATCTATGCTGTCGAGGCGTCCGACTCACGGTGTGAGGTGCGTGACACAAATGAGACACCCGAGTATGTCGCAGTCGTGACACGTGACGACACAAACGCCGGCTTTGTCTCCGACACGGCTGTCTTCGACTCCGGAGGCTCGGGGAGATTTAGCTTCGACCTGCCTACTGAACCACATCCGGGCGACTACCGGGCTATTGTCGTGAGTAGCGGCTGTGACGGAGCCTTCGGAACCTCGAATACCGCGGGTAGCCTCCAGAACCTCGTCAGAAACAACCCTCAGTGGACCTACTCACAGCTTGAGGAGACCTTGAGAGCCGAGACGGCGGGTGCGGCGGGCTCCGACGACGTAATATCGGTTCTGAGCTTCGAAGTCGTCGAACGTCGAACTGATATCACCATAGATGACCTCGACAGAAACGTCGTAGTGGGCGATACTCTCAGCATAACGGGACGTCTCGAGGGCAGGTTCTCAGAGAACGTCGAAAAGACGGTCGACGAGATTACCGTCGAGATAAACCAGCTCAACACACCGACTGACAGTACCTCGATGAGAACTGTCGAGAGATGGAAGGTGCCGATAGACCCCGACGACGAGGAGGATTTCGACGGGAGATGGGATCTCGCAGACGCAGACGACCTCGACGGATCTGGCTTCGACACCGAGGGCTACACTCTCGGGAGGTACAGGATCGAGGCTTTCTCACGTAACGCAGACGTCGGCTTCGACACCCACGAGTTCCGGATAGTCAGCGAGAACTACACCGAAGTCGGAGAAGCAGAGATGAGGAAGGAGCCGATCTTCACACCCGAGACGTTCGGGAACCAAGGCAGCCAGAACGCGAGTCCCCCGACTTCGGAGCCCTACGACGCCACACCCGTCGCTGAACTCGGTTCGTTAGACCTCGGAGAGAGAACTACAGTCGTCGCAAAGGTTGAGTCTAAGTCGGAGAGGGCGGCACTCGTCGAGTTCTGGGCGTCCGACGGCACGAGACAAGACCCGAGCTATCCGCCGAGACAGAACAGACGTCAGTACTTCCGTGGGGTTCTCCGTCCCGACTTCGGTCTCTCAGTAGAGGAGGGTGAGTGGTACATATTCGATCTCGTCCGTATATCCACGTTCCTCGAAGAGGTAGACGGAGACACAGTCACGGGTGGTGACGACGACGCCATACCAGGACCCGAGGAGATACGCCAGTCAGACCCCTTCGGTACTTTCCAGGCAGTTGACGCCGTCCCAGTCGGAGACAGTCATTACATAAGAGTAGACAGGGACGAGGTCGAGGAGTTCGTGGGTGCGAGGGTCGTCTTCGACTCGTACATCAAGTACATAAAGGAATCTGTCGCGGGCGAGGACGATGTCTACCTCGACGGAGGAAACAACACAATACTCGCGAGAGGCGTCGCAGCCGACAATCTGCGTCTCGCCGAGAACTACACAGTCTTGGGACGTGTATCGACCGAGGAGATACAGGCAGACGATTTTGAGGTGTTTTCACCGTACACCGTCGGCGAGGGCGCGACGACACATTACGCTGTCTCTGTCAGAGGTGCTGCTTTCCTGCGTCAGGGTGCACGTGGAGGTCTGAGTATACCCGGGGATCTCGGGCTTCTAGACCGGTACACGATGGTGAACGCCTCCGAGGCTACGACTGTCTACTCGCGACGTATCGCTTTCAACGCCTCAGTCGTCAGAGTTGGCGAGACTAGGGGCGTAAACCGATCCGAGTCGACTGACAGAGCCGTGGTGAGGGGCGACGACGGCACTAAGCTCGTTATCGAGTACCCGTCGACAATAGACCTCGCAGCCGGGTACGACATACTCGTCAAAGGTGTCGTAAATACGGGAAGGACGCCCGAGGGTCTCCCCAAGATACGTCCACGTGGAATCGGAATCTACTCGTACTCTGAGACTGACACCCAAGCTGTCGTAGAGTCTTCGCCCTCGAATATAAGCTTCGTGGACGTAGACCACCCCTCTGAGGTCAACACGGCTGACTCGATCATAGTCAACCTAACTAGCCGTAACACGGGTGGCACGGGATTCGGCTCCCACTCGCTCACCTTCCCTTCGAGTTTTGCTGTCTCAGGGGCGGAGTCGTCGTCAGGACTCGACGTGAGCTACACCTACGGTAGCATAGTCGTAACAGCCGAGGGTGACTGGGAGTCTAACAGTACCGACACGCTCTCAGTGGAGGCGACGGCTCTTACGACGGGTGAGAAGACTATACAGTATTCGAGCGGCTCGACCAACGGGAGCTTCGAAGTCGAAGTCCAGTCCTTCGAACAGAACGTCTCGACCACGAGCTTCAACCTGACATCTGAGTCGTCTTCTAATTCGAGCGTCGACGTGCCTACGCCTCCGGAGTCGGTCGTCTTCTTCGACTCCGGCAACCGGTATCTCGGAAAGGCAGATCTCGGCGGCGAGTCTTACTACGTCTTCGAGTACAACAACACCAATCCGCTCGGAAACCGTCTCGAAGTCGTCAACTCGACGGGGTCACGTGTGTCCAACTCAACCGTTGCGACTCAGGCTGTCAGGGAAGTCAAGAACACGACCGGGGCTGACGGAGGCTGGAGCTCCCTCAACATAACACGTCTCAAGGTCGTCGGAGCTCCCTTAGTATTGATACTCGTCTTGGTCGGCGTAGTAAGCCGAATCCGGTGAGACTGTCAAACGTTAGCAAAAAGGATATAAGTCATAACTTGGTAATAGTTACCAAGGGTCTAAAACCCAGGTGAACCACTAAATGAGTGTCAACGACTGGAGAGTCTGGAAATGGAAACAGCACGTCTGTATCGCCTGCGGAGAGAGTCTGTCCAGAGACTCGTTCGATATCTACTACCGCGACGGAAACTCCGAGAACACGGAGCTCGACAACATCGACCTCGTATGTCCCGACTGTGGTGACGAGATTGACTACGCGACTCACGAGAGGGGCGAGGTCGAAAACGTATTCGAGGAGATAGAGGAGGAGATGCCAAGCGCGTCTCCCGAGGAGAAGACCGCCGAGTACCTCCGAAGGACACAGGAGTAGACACGGCTTCTCTGTCTCGGTCTTCTACTGCGTTCGGGTTCCGGTATACCGCCGTCCTGACGCGCCTTTCGGCGTTCCGTAACGCGTTTAAATCCTCGACGACTACTTTTCTTCAAGGTGTCTTATCAATCTAAACTTACGGACGATATTGCTGAGGAACTAGCACAGGAACAGCGTTCTATCTCCGTAGCCGAGTTCTTCGAGAAGAACAAACATATGCTCGGCTTCGACTCCGGAGCACGTGGTCTCGTGACGGCTGTCAAGGAGGGGGTCGACAACTCACTCGACGCGTGTGAGGAGGCGGAGATACTCCCCGACATATTCGTCGAGATAGAGGAGCTCGACGAGACTTACAGGCTCGTGATCGAGGACAACGGTCCGGGGATAGTCAGAAAGCAGATTCCGAAGATATTCGGTAAGCTCCTCTACGGAAGCAGGTTCGGGAAACGTGTTCAGTCGAGAGGTCAGCAGGGTATAGGAATCTCCGCCGCTGTCCTATACTCACAGCTCACGAGCGGAAAGCCCGCGAAGATCGTCTCGAAGACAGAGAGCGGCGAGGCTCACGAGTTCGAGATAACCATCGACACCGACACCAACGACCCCGAGATACTCAGCGACGAGATAGTCGACTGGGACAGGACACACGGCACACGTATTGAGATAGAGCTCGAGGCGAACATGCGTGCGAGGAAACAGCTCCATACCTACATCAAGAACACGGCTGTCGTCAATCCCCACGCACGTATACGTCTCAGGGAGCCCGAGAACGACTTCGAGTTCGAGAGGGCGACCGACGAGCTGCCCGAGAAGGCTGAGGAGATAAAGCCACATCCTCACGGAATAGAGCTCGGAACTCTCATACGTATGTTAGAGTCGACCGACTCGTACAACGTCGGTGCCTTTGTGAGACAGGAGTTCACCCGGGTAGGATCGAAGACCTCTGACGAGATACTCGACGAGTTCCGTGACAGACACTACGGGAGGGAGATGGCGTGGTCGACCCCCTCTCCCGACGGTGTCGCGGATATGAGACAGTCGGTCATAGACTCGGTCTCGAACAAGACCACCGGCGACACGCGGAAGTTCGCCGACCACGTAGTCGAGAACCTACTTCAGCACGAGACCTTAGCCGGGTTCGAGATACGTGATGAGATCGACGACGCCGCCGAGAAGACACAGGACGAGACCGGGACGACATTCGGCGAGACAGTACGTCAGAAAGCCGCCGAGGCAGTCGCCTCGTTCCTCACCGAGGACACAAACCCAGTCGATGATGTCCACGAGATAGTCGAGTCGGCGACCACGACCTCGAAGGACGCCGAGACGGTCGAGGAGATATCGAAGATACTCGCGCCGAAGCTCGTACGTGATGACGAGGGTGAAGACGAGACCGAGGACAGACTCGGATCGAGAGCCGTCTACGACGACGTCACCGAATACGTAGACAGAGCGGCTGACTCGGTCGAGGAGCTACGTGACGTCCGTGTGGGTGAGACAGCGAGGAAAAACATCGTCGACGAGATCTGGGATACGATGAGGACTGTCCCCGACGACGTGCCTCTCGTGAGAGAGGTAGCCGAAGACAGAGACACCGCACGTCTACTCCTCGACTCGATGCGTGCGACAGACGTGATGTCGCCTCCGACGGGCTGTCTGTCTCCCATAACACCCGACCTCATGGAGAAGGGTCTCAGAAAGGAGTTCGACGCCGAGTTCTACTCGACGGCGACGCGTGACGCGAGCGTCCACGGAGGCGACCCCTTCGTCGTCGAGGCGGGAATCGCATACGGCGGATCACTCCACGGCGACTCGAAAGCAGACCTCCTGAGGTTCGCCAACAGGGTTCCACTCGTCTACCAACAGGGAGCGTGTGTCATAACCGACGCAGTCGAGGGAATCGGATGGAGGAACTACGGTCTAAGCCAGTCGTCAGGGTCGCTACCTGAGGGTCCTCTCGTGATAATGGTACACGTCGCCTCGACGAACGTTCCCTTCACAAGCGAGTCGAAGGACGCCGTCGCCGGAGTCCCTGAGATACACGACGAGGTTGAGTTAGCGGTAAGAGAGGTTGCACGTGACCTCAAGGATCACCTGAGTAAACAGAGGTCGCGCCAAAAAAGGAAGAAGAAGGAACGTGTCATAGGGAAGATACTCCCCGAGATGGCTGAGAAGGTCGCCGAGATCACGGGGAAGGAGACCCCCGAGATAGATGAGACAGTCGCCGAGATAATGAACAAGGTCTATGTCTCTGTCGAATCCGACGGCGGGTCGTCGGCGTCGGTCGAGGTCACCAACCACTCGAACTCGGGTGAGTGCTTCGAGCTTCACATCTTCACCGACGCCGAGCCGAGTGTCGACGGTAACACAGACGGCGTAGAGGTAGTCGACCTCGACGGCGAGTACGACTTGGTCTGGAACGTAGACCTCGCGAAGGGCGAGTCGGCGAGCATAGAGTACTCGGCTGAGGGCGAGAGCGAGATACAGCAGATCACAGCCGAGGGAATAGAGGACGACCTAATACAGATACACGAGAACAATGAGTAAGAGTAATACCGATACTGACACCGACACCGAGAGTACTGAGATGTCGAGGGAAGAGGCAGCACGCCAGACACTCCTCGAACTCGCTGACGAGATATACGAACAGTTCGACGACGGCGAGATACCACGTGTACGTCTCCCGACACGTACGAAGAACAACGTCGAGTACGACGAGGACTCCGACGTCTGGGTCTACGGAGACTCGAAGAGTACGCGGTCGGCGAACTCCGTCAGCGGCGCGCGTAAGCTACTGCGTCTCGTCTACACTACCGAGTTCCTCCGCGAACAGATAGAGGAGGAGAGGTCGTCGACACTCAGGGAGCTATACTATCTCTCCGAGGGATGGGAGAACGCACAGTTCTCGTCACAGGACGAGAGCGACCGCCTCATAGAGGATCTCGAAATACTCGGCGACCTGAGACGTGAGGCGTTACATATGCGTCCCGAGGAGGACGGCGCGACCGTCATAGGTCCTCTCGAACTCCGTGAACAGACGAGACGTGGCGAGCGCGACATACACTGTCAGGAGGACGTCGGTGAGGGAGGCTACCAGATACCCACCGACGTCGACACAGTCGAGTTCCTCGACGACGACGCCGACTTCGTCTTAGCAGTCGAGACGGGTGGTATGCGTGACCGTCTCGTCGAGAACGGCTTCGACGAGTCACATAACTCGATCATAGTACATCTCAAGGGGCAGCCTGCGCGTTCGACGAGACGTATCATAAAGAGGCTCCACGACGAGCGTGACCTTCCCGTCGTCGTCTTCACTGACAGTGACCCGTGGTCTTACAGGATATACAGCAGCGTCGCCTACGGCTCTATAAAGAGCGCCCATCTCTCGAAGCATCTCGCGACTCCCGAGGCTGAGTTCATAGGCATACAGCCCTCCGACATAGTCGACTACGACCTGCCGACCGACCCTCTGAGTGACTCCGACATAAACGCTCTCGAAAACGAGCTTACAGATCCGAGGTTTGACACTCCTTACTGGAGGGAACAGATCGAGCTTCAGTTAGACATAGACAAGAAAGCGGAACAGCAGTCACTCGCTTCGTACGGTCTCGACTTCGTGACAGACGAGTACCTCCCCGAGAGACTGTCGGAGATGGGTGTGGTGTGATCTGGCGAAGGCTTTATTCGTGAAGAAGCGGTACGGACACAGGAGACAGAAGACAGAAGACAGAAGACAGAAGACAGAGACGAACAACCCAAAACCTGATGGTGGGAAAATGAGTACCGAAATAAAACGCAAGATAACCCTGACCCAAGAAGACGGCGTCTGGGTGGCTAAGGATGAAGATGAGGGAGTGGCGTCTCAGGGATCGACGAAGGAAGAAGCCCTCGATAACCTTGAGGAGGCGGTCGCCTTACACAGGGGCGAGATAGGACGTGAGCCTACCGAGGAAGAGCTTCGTGAGATCGGCATAGATCCCGAGGACAACGACAACGACAACGACAACGACAACGACAACGAAGCCGGAGGCGAACTCCCTGACTTTCTGAAGTTGAAGTAGTAGAAGGATGGTGACACGTAACTTCTCGGGGGATGATGTCGCCCGAGTTCTAGTTAACAAAGGCAACTTCATCTGGGATCGGACGACAGGAGATCATATGATTCTGAAGTGGGAGCCTCCCGAAAACCACGATACTAATCCGCGTACTGTTAC